>JAGAIH010000490.1 GCA_017626655.1 Clostridia bacterium
CTCCGCCGCATCGCGCGGGGGATCCAAAAATTTGTGATCGACAACCCCGAGCCCTTCATCATCAACTACAAGTACGAAAACCCGCCGGAAAGCATCCGCGAGCCCATGTCTACCGCCACCACGGTAAACAGTCACTACCTTGTCACCCCCACCATCATGTGCAACAACACCAACAACGTGGGAGCCTCGGCGGATCAGCCCTGCCCCACTATTACTACGGGGAACCGAAACTTTCTGGTGGCTCCCTCCATCGTCCCCGTGGGCTACGGCGAGCGGGAGGGTCAGATGCCCCGCGTCCACGACGTGGAGGAGCCGCTGGGCACAGTCGTCACCTCGAGCAAGCATTACCTCGTAGCCCCCACCCTCATTCAGTACCACTCCGAGACCGCCAAGGACGAGGTGCGGGGTCAGTCCTGCGACGCTCCCATCATGACGGTGGACACCGCCAACCGCTACGCCCTTTCGGTGGCCGCCATCATGAAGAATTACGGCGGCGGCTACACGGGCGCGGGAAGCCCCGCAGACGCTCCTCTGGACACCGTGACGGCCAAGGACCACAATAGCCTTGTAACGGCCCACATCATGACCATGCGCCGCAACATGGACGGCCAGAGCGCGGACGAGCCCCTTTCCACGGTCTCCTGTAGCGGCGCCCACCACGCCGAGGTGCAGGCGTTCCTCCTCAAATACTACTCGGACGGCCACGCCATGCCAATGGACGAGCCCGCCGATACCATCACCACCAAGGACCGCTTCGCCCTGGTGACCATCCACGGCGAGGAGTATATCATCACCGACATCCGTATGCGGATGCTCCAGCCCCGCGAGCTGTTCAACGCCCAGGGCTTCCCCGCCGACTACGTCATCGACACCGATGCCGACGGTGTCCCCTACCCCAAGACCAAGCAGGTGGCGCGGTGCGGGAACGCCGTCACCCCACCCGTTCCCGCCGCCCTGGTGCGGGCGAACCTGCCCGAGCTGTGCGGTGGGGAGAAAGGAGAGAGCGCATGACCGACACCGACAAGATGGCCATTGAGGAGATTGCGAGGATCATCTGCGGAAACGACAGGAATTGTCGCGATTGCGGGCATAACAGCGCGGTAAGAGAGTGCGGGTGCTTATTCTACGCGAAACGCATTTACGAGCAAGACTACCGCAAGCAGAGCGAGGGGGAGTGGTTGGAGCAAGTAAGAGTTTCAAAAGAAGGTAAACCGTTGTTACGCCACTATAAATGCAATTTATGCGGTGTGTATCTTGCGACACAAGCTAACTACTGCCCCAACTGCGGCGCGAAGATGAAAGGCGGTGAGTGATATGGCACGATATTGCCGATACTGCGCGAATTTGGTCTATGGGGATAGTTGCTATTGCGAGGTAAAGCGCAAGTGTTTGAATTATGACAGTTGCAAGAGACCGAACAAATGCAAGGATTTTGAACTGAATCCGATAGACGCATTGGGAGAAAATCCCAAGGACTACAAACCACGCTCGCACGATAAAAAGATGGAACAAATATCTATTTGAAAGGATCCAACCATGATTGACCACCCCCTCGGCCTCCGCATGAGTAACGCCAAATACCACGCCCACCCCGCCCTGTCCCGCTCCAAGCTCTTCTGGCTCACCCAATCCCCCGCCTACTTCCGCTACCGCATGGATACCCCCTCCCCCGCCACCGATGCCCTGACCTTCGGCTCGGTCTTCCACAAGCTGGTCCTGGAGCCCCGCTACTTCTCCCGTGAGTTCCTGATCGCCCCCGAGATCAACCGCCGCACCAATGCCGGTCGGGAGCAGTACGCCACCATCATGGCCCGAGCCGAGGCAGGACGCCGCACCGTCATCGAGCAGGATCTGTACGATCTCGCCGCCGCTATGCGGGACAGTCTCCTCAAGAACCGCTACGCCCGACTCCTTCTGGACGGGGCCCAGGTGGAGCGCTCCTTCTTCTGGACCGACGAGATCACCGGCACGAAATGCAAGTGCCGTCCCGACGCAATCAACATCATCGGCGGTACGGCGTACATCATCGACCTCAAATCCTGCCTCCACGCCACTCCCCGCGCCTTCCAGAAGGACGCCGTCGCCTACGGCTACCCCCTCCAGACCGCCATGTGCAGAGAGGGCGTGCGCCGCGCCACGGGGCTGGATTGCAGGTTCATCTTCGCCTGCGTGGAGAAGTCCGCGCCCCACTTTGTCGCCCTCTACGAGGCGGACGAGCTGTTTCTCCGCTACGGGGAGGATCAGATGCGGGAACTTCTGGACCTCCATCACGACTGCACCGTATCCGGCAACTGGTACGGCTACGGCGGTCCCAAGGAAACCGTCATGTCCCTGTCCCTCCCCGATCACATCGCCAAAAATTACTTATGAGAAAGGAAAATACCATCATGGCCAACCCCACCAAGACCCACTACAAGAAGCTCCTCAACCCCGACTATCTGGGCGCCTACGCGCTGGAGGAGGGGCGGGACATCATCCTCACCATCCGCGCCGTCAAGCAGGACACCGTCATCGGCACCGACGGCAAAAAGGAGGTCTGCTCGGTCTGCCACTTCATGGAAAACGTCAAGCCCATGATCCTCAACGCCACCAACTCCAAGACCATCGCCAAGCTCTTCGGCTCTCCCTACGTGGAGGACTGGATCGGTAAGCCCATCCAGATCGGTACCGAAAAGGTCAAGGCCTTCGGGGATATCTGGGACGCCCTCCGCGTCCGTCCCTTCCACCCCCAGGTGGGTGAGATCCCCACCGTCTGCGCCGACTGCGGGGCGAGCATTGAGGCCGCCGGCAAGCTGACCCCCGCCGAGACCGCCGCCTACACCCACAAGAAGTACGGCCGTCCCCTCTGCGCCCGCTGCGCCACCGCCGAGGCCGAAAAGCGGAAGGAGGCAGAGCTGGGGGACTCTGCTGCTACCTCTGCAAGCTCTCTGGATGCCGCGCTGGCGGGTGAGACCGCCGCCGAGTAAGGAGGCTTGACCATGTCCCTCAACCTCAACAAGATCATCCTCGCGGGCCGCCTCGTGGCCGACCCCGCGCTGAAGAACACCAACAACGGGACAGCCGTGGTCACCTTCCGCATGGCGGTGAACCGTCGCTTTCCCTCCCAGAATGGCCAGACCGAGGCCGACTTCTTCCGCCTGACCGCCTTCGGTAAGACCGCCGAATTCATCACAAGGTATTTCACCAAGGGCATGGCCATCTGTGTCTGCGGACGCATGGAGAACCGCTCCTGGACCGACCAGAGCGGGCAAAAGCGCACGGTGGACGAGATCATCGTGGATGAAGCCAACTTCGTGGAGAACAAGGGTGACTCCGTTGGGCCAGCCGCTGCCGCCTCTCCCTCGCCCGCCTATTCCGCCCCCGCCGCGCCCAAATATGAGCAGATCAGCACCGACGACGATCTACCCTTTTAACAGGAGGTGACCGCAAAATGACCGTATTCCATAACGAGTGCGTTTCCTGTCCCGACGGGCTTCCCTGCAAGGGTGTAGCCTGCCCCAACTGCTCGGTCCCCCACGTCGCCTGCGACGAGTGCGGCACCGAGGATACCGAGACCGAGGACGGCATCTTTGCCTATGACGGGGATGAGCTGTGCCTGCGGTGCCTCCTCTCCCGCCTGATCGAGGACAAGGTCATCCGCCCGGTGACCGAGCCGTGACCCGTCCCCGCCACACCCGCGCCGCGTGGGTCGAGTTCGCCCGCACGGTGCGGGAGGCGGTCACCCCCCACATGGCGGCCGCTCTCTACGGCATCACCTTTGACCGCGGGGGCTTCGCTTTCTGCCCCTTCCACGGGGAGAAAACGCCGTCATTCCACATCACAAAGGACAGCCGCTCCTTCCATTGCTTCGGCTGCGGCGTATCCCCCGACGTCATTGACCTCACCATGCGTATGGAGGATCTGGACTTCACGGGCGCGGTTCGCAGGCTCAACGAGGTCTTTTCCCTCGGTCTGCCGCTGGACGGTGAAGAGATCACCTATCAGCAAAAGCGCGAGATGCAACGCAAGCAGGCCGAGCGGATGCGGGCTGACCGCGCTGAAAAGACCGCCCGCGCCGAGTGGGACGCCCTGTGGGATGCCGCCGTGACCGAGCTGGCGGACTGTGACCGTGCCCTGTGTGATCTCCGCGTAGGGCATCCCAAGGGAATCCCCATAGACGAGTCCACCGCCCGAGAAATGGCCGCTATCCAAGGCCGCAGAGCCTACGCGGTCTACCGTTACGAGTCCTTGCCCGACGAAAGGACCTTCACGGAGTCCAGACGGGCGGAACTGCTGAACATGGAGCGAGCATCACAATAGACATCAACACCATCACATAAAAACGGGAGGAACCAATGCAACCAACCCAAAACGCAACCAATCCAACCGATAAGCCCACCTTCACCGCCGAGGATTTCCGCGAGGGGGACAAGCCCTTCGCCTACCTCTGGTCTCTGCGGAAGGATCCGTTAGCCCAGCAGCAAGCCGTGGAGGAGACCAAGGCCGCGGCGGCCGCTCTGGGTGTCAAGAGCTTTTCAAATCTCTGGAAGGCCTACCAGACCTCCCAAAAGCAGAAGGCCAGGCGGGCGAGGATCCAAGCCGCCCTCCTCTCCCGTACCGAGTTTACCGACCAGCCCATGGCCCTGCTCTGCGGCGGCTACACCTGCACCGACGAGGGCGTCACCGCCATGGACGGCCGCGGTCAGGAGGTGGTGGTCTGCACCCATCCCATCCTTCCCGTCCGCCGTCTGATCTCCACCGACGGGGGAGAGGTCAAGCTGGAGCTGGCGTGGAGGCGGGAGGGGCAGGGCTGGCGGAGACGGGTCTTTCCCAAGTCCCAGCTCTCCTCGGCCACGGGGATCGTCGCCCTCTCCTCCTCGGATATCGCCGTCACCAGCGAGAACGCCCGCCCTCTGGTCAAGTACATAGCCGATCTGGACTCCATGAACTACGCCGATATTCCCACCGAGCGGAGCGCCGACCGTCTGGGGTGGGTCTCCCCCACCGCCTTCGGGGGAGCGGGTGACGGCGAGAAGCCACCCCAAAAGCCCGTCTTCATCCCCTACGACGAGGGTGTCCGCTTCGACGGGGAGGAGACCTTCGGGCGCATCCACGCCGCCGTCAGACCCTGTGGCGATCCCGACGCGTGGCTGGGGCTTTGCCGCTCGGTGCGGTCGGGGGAGTCGGTGGCCGCCCGCATCCTGCTGGCCGCCTCCTTCGCCTCGGCCCTGGTGGAGCCCTGCCGCGCCCTTCCCTTCTTCGTCCACCTCTGGGGCGGCTCGGGTGCGGGCAAGACCGTGGCCTTAAAGCTGGCCGCCTCGGTCTGGGCGGATCCCGAAAGCGGGAACTTCGTCTCCACCTATAACGCCACCTCCGCCTCCATGGAGCTGACGGCGGGATTTCTCCATTCCCTCCCCCTCTGCATCGACGAGCTGCAGATCGACGCGCGGAGGGATCTGGACGAGACCGTCTACCGCCTGGCCGAGGGCGTGGGCAAGGGCCGCGGCTCCAAGACCGGCGGCGTCCAGAAGACCCCCACCTGGCGGCTCTGTATCCTCTCCACGGGAGAAATGCCCATCACCGCCCAGGCCTCCCGCGGGGGCGTTCTCAACCGCTGTATTGAGATCGACTGCAAGGACACGCCCCTGTTCCGTTCTGCTCCCGCCGTGGCCAATACCGTAGCCCGGACCTACGGGCATGGGGGACAGCTCTTCGTGGACGCTCTGCGGGACATGGGGGAGGAGACTGTCTTGGCCCTCTACAACGGCTACGTGAAGGAGCTGAACCGCACCCCCGCCACAGGTAAGCAGATCATGGCCGCCGCTGTGCTCCTCACCGCCGACCGTATCGCCGATGCCTGCGTCTTTGAGGACGGCCGCGCCCTGACGGTGGAGGAGATCACGCCCTATCTGGTCACCGAGGAGGAGGCCGACGTCAACCGCCGCGCCCTCCATTGGATCTCGGACTGGGTCGCCTCCAACCCCATGCGCTTCCGCATCAACAGCTGGGGCGAATGGACGGGGGAGTGCTGGGGCCTCATCGAGCGGGACTACGTTTGCGTCATCAGCTCGGTGCTTCACGCCAAGCTGAACGAGGCGGGCTACAGTCCAACCGCCTTTCTCTCGTGGGCGAAGCGGGAGTCGGTCATCATCCCCGCCGCCGACGGAAAGTCCACCACAGCCCACCGTATCGCGGGGCAGGTCTGCCGCTGTGTCCGCATCAAACGCGGCGCCGTGGGCATCACCGAGGAATACGAGCTGGAATCGTAACCCCCAAGCCCCCGCCGTAACACCGACCGTAACACCCCGCGCCCCCAAAAAATCCCTTTCGTATCAAGGGTGTAACACCTGTAACACCTGTAACACCGATTTCGGACATACCCAACGGTATAAATAATTTTTTAGAATAAAAGCGCAACCGCCCGCGCTATGGGGTGTGTAGGGGTTTTGGGTGTTACAAGTGTTACAAATGAATAAATATACATAAAAAAGTATAGGTACGACAAAGAAAATTTTCGTAACACCGACCGTAACACCCACGCCCAAAGCTGTGTTACAGGGTGTTACAGACCGAAAGGAGCCGAAAATGCCCAAAAATACCGACCTTACCCCCGCCGAAACGACCGAAAAGCCCAAGCAGACCCGCCCCGCCAAGTCCGCCGCCATGTCCCCCCAGACCGAAGCGGGGGACAACGCCAAGTATCTGGCCCACTCCCTGAGGCTGATGGAACTGCCGAAGATCGACACCGACGATCCCGAAGCCCTGCAAGCCCGCATCGTGGAATACTTCAACCTCTGCCGCGACGACGATATGAAGCCCTCCGCCGCGGGTCTGGCTCTTTCCCTCCACGTGGAACGGCAGACCCTGTGGCGGTGGAAGCACGAGACCGACAAGCCCGAAAAATGTGACACGGTAAAAAGAGCCTACCAGGTGCTGGACGTCCTCATGAACGACTACATGCAGAACGGCAAGATCAACCCCGTCTCGGGCATCTTCCTCATGAAGAACAATCTGGGGTACACCGACAAGCAGGAGGTGATCGTCACCCCGAAAAAGACGCTGGACGGGGACATGACCCGAAGCCCCGAGGAGCTGCGGAGGATGTACGTGGAGCAGGTGGCCGAGAACGGTCTGCCCGCTCCCGCCCTCCCCGAGGATTCCGACGTCTACGGGGAGTAAAGCCCCCCCGAAGCATATGAAAAAGCCCCTCCGCGGAGTCCTCTGACCCCTGCGGAAGGGCTTATTTTCTCCCCTCGGTCAACGCCGCGGGGCTTTTCTCACGAGGCTAACAAGCCATGCAAGGAAGCCTTGGGAGGGGCTTTCCCGGCGGGTGCTTCCCTGTCCTCTCCAATGGCTTTCACGGGCGGTCAGCTCCTCCTCGGAGATCATGGGAATGGCGGTCTCGGTAGGCTCACGAAACGCGGGGGAGGCGTAGAACCCACGGCCGTGCATGGGCAGATTCTCGGCACCCTTGCACCCCATGACCAGGCGGGACTCGATGGACTCACGGCAGCGGAGCGCCACCGAGCAGGGGAGATTCAGCTTGATCTGGGCGGTGATGACCGAACGGTGGGGGGTCTGGGTGGCCAGCAGCAGGTGGATGTTCGCCGCTCTGCCCAGCTGGGCGAGGCGTACCAGGGCGGGCTCCACGCGGGCGCGGCC
>JAGAIH010000491.1 GCA_017626655.1 Clostridia bacterium
CTGCTCCTTGGGGGTCTTGAAGCGGGAGAGCATATCCACGTTCACCGAGAAGGCGCGCATACGGCGGGTGAAGGTCTGGTAGTGCTGGAGGGCCAGAATGGTGGTGGGCACCAGCACCGCCACCTGCTTGCCGTCGGTGACCGCCTTGAAGGCGGCGCGCAAAGCCACCTCGGTCTTGCCGTAGCCCACGTCGCCGCAGAGCAGGCGGTCCATGGGGGTGGGGCGCATCATATCCGCCTTGATGTCCTCAATGGCGGCCAGCTGACCCGCGGTCTCCTCGTACTCAAAGGCGGCCTCAAAGTCTCGCTGGAAATCGTCGTCGGGGGAGAAGGCGTAGCCGGGGCGGCGGAGCCTTTCGGCGTAGAGCTTGATGAGATCCTTGGCCATCTCCTTGACCATGGCCTTGGTGCGGGCCTTGGTCTTGTTCCAGTGGTCGGTGCCCAGCTTGGAAAGCTTCACCATACCGTCGTCGGCGTGGGCGCCGATGTACTTGGACACCATGTCCAGCTTCTCCACGGGGATGAAAAGCTTATCGGTCCCCGCGTACTTGATGCCGATGTAGTCGCGGGTCACCCCTCCCGTGGTCAGGGTCTCAATGCCCGTGTACTGACCGATACCGTAGGTCTCATGGACCACGATATCCCCCACGTCCAGCTCGTTGAAGGAGAGGATGGTCTTGGCGTTCTTCTTCTTGGCCTTCTCCGCCATGGCCTTTTGCTTGCGGGAGCGGATGGCGGCGGTGGAAAGCGCGCCGGTGCGGCCGTCGGGGTTGGTGGAGAGAATGGCGATCTTGGGGACGATCAGCTCAAAGCCGAAGAGGTAGTCCCGCCAGAGAATCACGACGATCCCCTTGGGCATATCGGCGGCATTATCCATACTGCCTTCCCTGGGGATGACGCTGTCAAAGCCCGCCTCGTCCAGCATTTCGGCCAGATTGTGGGCGGCGGCCTCGTTCTCGGCGATGACGGCCAGGCGGTGGCCCGACCGCATATAGGCGGTGAGATCCTCGCAGAGGAGCTTGAAATTCTCGGCGTAGGAGATCATGTGCTTGGTGCGGAAGCCGAAGATACCTCCCAGCCGCTTGCCCGACATACCGTAGGACAGGGAATCCACGTGAACCGTGGCGTTGCGGTCGAGGAACAGATCAAAGGCGGTGATGGGCTTCTGGTACTCGGCGTGCTTACCCGCGATGGTGCCCGCTTCAATCAGACTCTTGATGGTCTCGTTCATCTGCCACTCCCCCGCCTTGAGCCGGTCGTTTACCGCCGAGTTGTTGCGGATGATGAACAGGGTCTTGTCGGGGAAGTAGTCCAGAAGACAGGCGCATTCGGGGTACAGTACCTTCATGTACTTGTCCAGATAGTTCAGCTCAGCCCCCGTGGGGTTTTGGGCGCGGCGGGCGGCGGTGAGGGCGGCCAGCTCCTCGTCCAGTACCCGGGAGGCCTCGGGAGAGCGGCCCTGGGCGGTTTTCCGCTGGGCGCGGATGACCTCCTCCAGCCTGGCAAGCCCCTCGGCGTTGGTCAGAAGCTCGCGGGCGGGAAGCAGGTCGGCCTCGTGGATGGCGTGGGTCATGCGCTGGGATTCGGGATCAAACAGGCCCATACGGTCGATCTCGTCACCGAACAGCTCCACACGCAAGGGGTGAGAGCCTTCAATTAACTCTCCCTCGTCGTCGTAGAAGGTGGCGTAGGGGGGGCAGACGTCAATGATGCCGCCGCGGATGGCGAATTGACCGGGCCCCTCCACCATGTCCACCCGCGCGTACCCCGCCCCCACCAGAGCGGCGGCCAGATCGGCAGGCTCAATGGGGGTGTTGTAGTCCAGATGCACCGAGGTGGCGCGGAGCTTGTCGGGAGGGATGGTGTAGCCCAGGGCCGCGTCGGGGGTGGTGATGACGGCATCGTAGCCCCCCGTGATGAGCCCCGCCAGCACCTTCAGCCGCTCATGCTCGTACTCGTGGGAGGCCGTGACCCCCGCGCCGTAGAAGGAGAGGTCGCGGGCGGTGTAGAAGGCGGCCCGAAGACCAAACCGCTTCAGGGTCTGCTTCATGCGGACGCAGTCCTTCTCCTCGGGACAGACGATCAGAGCGGTCTTTTTGGTGGTTTTGGTGGCGGTATTGAACAGACAGGTGTCCTCAATGAGCGCAATGATAAAGGCCTCGGAGGCACCCTCGCACAGGCCGTTGGCCAGCAGGGGCAGAGGCTTATCCTTGAAATTGCGGCGGACGGCCGAGAGGAACTGGCCGTACTCGGGATCGGTGCGGATGGCGGAGGTTAGGAGGTTCATGGAAAGTCCTTTCGGAATAGAATCAATCAGAAACCCGTCAGGGTTTCTTTCCTTCACACGCCGAAGGCGTATTTCACTTGCGCGAAGCGCAAATTTCACACGCCGCAGGCGTATTTCACGCTTGCGGATAGCGAGCATTTCACCGCGCCCAATAGGGCGCATAACGCCGAAAGGGTAGCATTTTCCTCCCCACGGGGGGGCAAACGCTACCGAAACGGCTATTTGTGTGGGATCGCTTATCCCTTGCGGTTGCAGATCTGCATGGCGCCGTCGAGGTCGCCTTGAATCAGATGCTCAATGCCCTCGCAGGCGATGGGGAACAGGGCGCGGAGCTTTTCCAGCTCGGAGGGGGAGAAGGTGGACAGCACCCAATCCTTCATGTCATAGTCGGGGTGGGGCTTCTTGCCCACGCCGAAGCGGACGCGGGGGAACTGATCGGTACCCAGCTCGTCAATAATGCTGCGGAGTCCCCTCTGCCCGCCGTCAGAGCCCTTGCCGCGGACACGCATACCGCCCACGTCCAGGTTCACGTCATCCGAGCAGACAATGATATGAGCAGGCTCGATCTTGTAGAACTTAGCGGCGGCGGCCACGGCCTCACCCGATGCGTTCATGTAGGTCTGGGGGCGCATGAGAAGCACCCGCGCACCCGCGATGGTGGTCTCGCCCACCAAGGCGTTGAACTTGGAGCGGTCGGTGGGGCAGTGATAGGTCTCACAGACCTTGTCCATGCAGAGCCATCCCGCGTTGTGGCGGGTCAGGGCGTACTGCTTGCCGGGGTTGCCCAGACCCACCAAAAGGTGGGTGATGGGGGTTGCGGAGGGAGCGGTCTTGTTCTGCTCCAGCCGTTTGAAGATGTCGAATATGTCTGCCATGTCGGTTCCTTTTTCGATGGTAAAAAATGCGATATATAACATTATACACATCCAAGCCCCCCTTGTCAAACGCTTTTTGTGAAATTTTACTTGTTCACAAAATATTTACATATTTTAATTGGGTGAAATTTTGCGAAAAGTGTTTTCAAAAGGGGAAGGATATGGTATAATATACGATGGTTTGGAGGGCTTGTCCGCACTCTCTCCGACCGAAATCCTGTTTATAAAAATTCTATATATGGAGGACTACACCAATGGCAAACAAGTATTGTTACCTGTTCACCGAAGGTAACGCAAACATGCGTGAGCTTCTGGGCGGTAAGGGCGCCAACCTGGCCGAGATGACCAACATCGGTCTGCCCGTTCCCCAGGGCTTCACCATCAGCACCGAGGCCTGCACCCAGTACTACGAGGATGGCCGTCAGATCAATCCTGAGATCCAGGCTGAGATCAACGAGTACATCGTCAAGATGGAGGCTGTCACC
>JAGAIH010000492.1 GCA_017626655.1 Clostridia bacterium
CGGTGAAAAGATCAAGACCCTGCGTAAGCAGAAGAACATTTCCCAGGAGGTGCTGGCCCAGTATCTGGGCGTGACCTTCCAGGCCGTCTCCAAGTGGGAGAACGGCACCACCATGCCCGACGTGGCCACCATCCCCGCCATTGCCTCCTTTTTCGGTGTCTCCACCGACGAGCTGTTTGATTTCAACCTCTACGAGACCCAAAAGCAGGTGGAGGCCATCGTAGACGAGCACAGCCGCTACTGGGATACCGATAAGTCCAAGGCAGAGCAGATCATCCGCGACGGACTGAAAAAGTACCCCAGGAACGACATCCTGCTGAACTGTCTCATCGGTGTACTGGAATTGCCCGGGCGGAGCGATGAGGTGATCTCGGTGGCCAAGGCCCTCGTGGAAAGCACCCGCTACGACGAGGTGCGCTTCGACGCCTACCGCATCATGGCAGAGGCCTACGCCGCCCAGGGAGACTTGTCCGCCGCCAAGGATGCCATCGAGCAGATCCCCGAGATCTACTTCACAAAGCTGGAGGTAGCGGCCAGGCTCCTGACTGGCGAGGACGCCTACGAAGCCGCCCAGAAGCAGAAGAACATCTCCGCCGAGGACCTCATTGATATGCTCATCATTACGGGCAAGCACCTGCTGGCGCAAGGGGAGCGGGAGAAGGCTCTCTCCCAGCTCCGCATCGCCCAAAAGGTCATGGACGCCTTCGCGGAGGACTTCGTGGAGACCAAGTGGTTCAAGGCTACGGTGTACGAGTACACGGGGGAGCAGAGACAGGAGATCGAGCGCCTCCTCGCGCAATAATTCCCCGCCCACATCCTCAACTAACCCCTTCCCACCCCGCCCCACGGCGGGGTCTTTCCATTTCCCTATTGACAGATCCCCCCATCCATGCTATAATAATCCTACCGAAAATCCACCGTGAAAGGAAGACATACCATGAAGCTCCGCGCTCCCGCCTACCCCCTCATCAACGTTGACCCCTACTTCACGATCTGGTCCATGGCCGACCGCCTCCACGACGTCCCCGTCAAGCATTGGACGGGCTCCGACAACACCCTCATCGGTATCTGCTCGGTGGACGGCGAGGAAAAGCTCTTCATGGGCGTCTGCGACGGCCGCCCCAAGATGGAGCAGGTCTCGGTGGACGTCACCGCCCTGACCACGACCTACGTGTTCACCGACGGCAAGATCGACCTCACTGTGCGCTTCACCACCCCCCTCCTCCCCGACGATCTCGCCCTCATGACCCGCCCCGTGGGCTACGTCGCCCTGTCCTACAAGTCGGCGGACGGCAAGGAGCACACCGTCACCGTCTCGGTCCTGGCCTCCGAGGAGTTCGTCATGGACAAGAAGGGCGACGACACCACCGAACGGGAGGTTCTCTCCGTAGCCGGAATGCCCACCGTCAGGATGGGCAAGACCAACCAGATGCCCTTGAACCGCTCGGGTGATAATCTGCGTATTGAATGGGGCTACCTCTACCTCACCGCTCCCAAGGGCGAGGTCCACCACTTCGTCTGCGATCAGGACAAAATGGCCTACATCATGGGCACCGTCCCCGTGAGCCCTGTGGGTGATTCCCTCATCCTCCTGGCCTATGACGACTGCCGCTCCTCCATCCAGTACTTCAGCGAGACCCTTTCCTCGGTCTGGAACCAAAATGGAGAGACCATTGAGACCGCCATTGAGGCCGCGTACAACGAATACGATTCCATCATAGCCCGCTGTGACACCTTCTCGGATAAGCTCTACTGTGACGCCGTCCGCGCGGGCGGTGTGCAGTACGCCGAAATGCTCTCCCTGGCCTACCGCCAGGCCATCTCCGCCCACAAGTGCGTGGTGGATACCGAGGGCAAGATCCTGTTCATCTCCAAGGAGTGCTTCTCCAACGGCTGTGCCGCCACGGTAGACGTCTCCTACCCCTCCATCCCCCTGTTCCTGCTCTATAACCCCGAGCTGGTCAAGGGCATGGCCCGCCCCATCTTCAAGTACGCCGAGAGCGAGGCCTGGCCCTTCGACTTCGCCCCCCACGACTGCGGTCAGTACCCCCTGGTCAACGGCCAGGTATACGGCAACAACGCCCTCCATATGCAGATGCCCGTGGAGGAGTGCGGTAATATGCTGGTCATGGTGGCTACCACCGCCATCGCCGAGGGGGATATCTCCTTTGCCGAGGCTCATTGGGACACCCTGTCGGACTGGGTCAAGTACCTCTTACAGTACGGTGAGGACCCCGAGAACCAGCTCTGCACCGACGACTTCGCCGGTCACCTTGCCCACAACTGCAATCTCTCCATCAAGGCCATCATGGGTGTGGCCTGCTTCGGTCTCCTCCACCGCATGAAGGGAGGCGAGGCCGAGTACGAGCATTACGTCGCCGAGGCCCGCCGCATGGCCAAGTCCTGGGCCGACCGCGCCGCCAACGGAGACGGCTCCTACCGCCTGGCCTTCGACCGCCCCGGCACCTACTCCATGAAGTACAACGCCGTGTGGGATAAGCTCTTCGGCACGAATATTTTCCCCGCCGAGGTGCTGGAGAGCGAGGTACAGACCAACTTCACCCGCTTCAAGCCCTACGGTATGCCTCTGGACAACCGCGCCGACTACACCAAGTCCGACTGGCTGGTCTGGACCGCTACCCTGTTGCAAAGTGACGAAGACTTTGAGCGTTACGTCGCCCCCCTGTGGACCTCCTACCACTTCACCCGCCACCGTGTCCCCATGACCGACTGGTACGACACCATTGGCGCGGATCACATCCACTTCCAGAACCGCACCGTCATCGGCGGCCTGTTCATCAAGCTCCTGGAGTGGTCGGGGAAGATGAAGGTTTGATATTTTCCACCGTATATGGCGACACCGCCTCCTTTTCTGAGGCGGTGTTGTTTTTTGGCAAATTGCAGTTTACAGGTTTGTTTGAAACCAACAAACAAATTGAATTCGTAGGGACCGCCGTCCGCGACAACCCGCAAATAACATATACCCGGCAACAAACTTCGGCGGGGAGGTAGCGGACCGTCGACGCCGGTCCCTACAATGGATACTCCAAAAGGCCTTGCCAAACCAAACGGAACCCACCCCCTTGGACACGATTCATACACAAAAAATTTCGCGTCCATTCACGGTTGCCCCCCTCTTTTTTGCCGAATCCCCTTGCAAAACCGAAGGAACCGTGTTATAATATAGGTTGTGTTCAAAACCCACCACCCAAAAGGAGAAACTCCATGAAAAGATTCCATAGATGGACAGCCCTGGCCCTGGCGGGACTGCTGGGTGCTTCCCTGCTCCTCGCCTCCTGCCAAAAGGACGTTCCGTGGGACGAGGAAACGCCCCCCGCCGATTCGGGCAGCGAGTCCGCCTCCGACACTACCCCCGAAAACGAGACCGCCTACAAGGTCACGGTCCAAAACCACGACGGCACCCCTGCCCAGGATATCATCGTCAAGATCCGAAAGAACGGCGAGGACGTGTCCTTCAAGGTAGTCGGCCCCACGGGCTTTGCCACCTTCAAGCTCCCCGAGGACAGCTACACCGTCCTCATCGAGTCCCCCTCGGGCAAGGCGCTCCACTACGACGAGGCCGCCGCCACCCTGTCCCCCGAGGCCCCCGAGATCACCCTCACGATCTTCGAGGCCGCCGTCTCCACCCAGCCTCTGAACGCCCCCTCCAAGAAGGGCGGCGACTACGCCCGCTTCGACGCCGCCGCCGTGGGCGAGGGCTTGACCTATATCCCCTACAACAGCGGCGACTACACCTACGTCGTCTTCACCCCCACCCGCCCCGGTGTCTACGAGTTCACCTATGAGGCCGAAGAGGAGGTAGCCCTCACCTACCACGGCGCCCCCATCAACGTCTTTGACAGCCCTATCATGGAGACCGTGGAGGGCAAGGTCACCTTCGACATCCCCGCAGGCAGCGTGGGCACCACCCCCGACACCACCGCCCAGTACGTCTTCCGCCTGGAGGGCAGCGGCGACGGCTGTATGTTCAAGGCCACCCGCACGGGCGATATCCCCAAGTCCCCCTACGACGAGCCCTGGACCGTTCCCATGCCCACCGCCGATGACCTCAAGCCCTACGAGGGCGTCACCGACGGCACCCTGACCGATCTGGACGTCACCGATCCCGCCCTGACCGTGGTCAAGGGAGAGGACGGCTACTACCACCTGGAGAGCGCCGACGGCCCCGTGGTCTTCATCCGCCTGTCCTCCGCCAACCCCTACATGGCCGACTTCAAGACCATCTGCGACTCCACCCGCATCTGTGCCTACGTCTACAACGAGGATGGCAGCTTCGACAAGCGGATCAGCTACAACGAGATGATCCTGGAGTACCTCACCGTTGCCAACGAGGACGGCGTGGTCCCCCTGAACGACCAGCTGGCCGACATGGTCAAGACCGCCGGCGGCTACATGGGTTGGTGGAACTTCTCCGACGACCTGGACATCTTCGGCGACAAGATCGTCGACCCCGCCATCGCCTGGCTCTTCCCCTGCGCGGTGTATCAGTAAGAGAACGTTGGGGCTCTGCCCCAAACCCCGCAAGGGCTCTGCCCTTGACCCGCGTAAGACCCTTTTGCAAAAGGGTCTTACGAATCCCCAAAACCTTTAAAACAAATACACAAGAGATATACAAGGAGATACCACCATGAAAAAGCTTGCCCTGATCCTGGCTCTGCTCATGAGCCTGTCCTGCCTGCTGATAGCCTGCGACACCCCCGCTCCCGACACCGACACCACCGTCGCCGAGACCGACGCCCCCACCGAGGCTCCTACCGAGGCTCCCACCGAGGCACCTACCGAGACTCCCACCGAGGCGCCTACCGAGGCCCCCACCGAGGCTCCCTCCACCAAGGTCACCTACACCGTCACCGTCAAGGATCAGAACGGCAACCCCGTTGAGGGTGCCGCTGTTCAGATGTGCGACGACAAGGGCTGCAAGATGCCCGCCGCCACCAATGCCGAGGGCGTGGTCACCTTCACCTACGATCCCAGCAACTACCACGTCACCATCGTGGAGTGCCCCGCCGGCTACACCGCTGATCCCGAGCAGGCCTTCTACTTCGAGGGCGAGGCTACCGAGCTGACCGTGGAGATCACCAAGGATTGATCCCTTCATACCAAAAAGAATCCCTTCAAGACCGATCTGATCTTGAAGGGATTTTCTTTATTCAGCAAGACTTATTTTCCCAAAGCCTCCTCCACGGCGGCCACCAGCTCGTCATGAGTCAGCGACCCGCGGCGGGTGAAGGTGATGACGCCCTCGGCATCCACGATGATGGTCATGGGGAAGTCTCCCTCACCGCCCAGGGCGGTGTAGTAGGCGCCGTTGACCCCATCGTCGGGATCCTGGGCGAAGAGGATGGAGGTCTCGGGATAGTTCTTGGCGATCCACTCGGCGGCGGTGGGGGCCTTGTAGTTGGAGTGGACGGCCACCACGGTCACGGTGTCGGCGTATTCCCTCGCCACCTCCTCAAAGTGAGGCAGCTCAGCGATGCAGGGACCGCACCAGGTGCCCCAGAAGTTGATGACGGTGACCTTGCCGCGGTTTTGATCCACCGCGAAGGACTCCCCGCCCGTGTAGAGGGACAGCTCGGTGCTGACGCAGAGGGTGCCCACCTCGTTGCCTCTGGGAGGCAGAGGCTCGCCCGTCTCGCCCTCGGGAGAGGTGGTGATATCCCCGCTCTCGGTCGTGTCCTCGGAGGGAGTCTTGTCCCGCCCGTCTACGAAATTGTAGTAGTACAGCGCCCCGCCCAGCACGGCCAGAGCCAGCGCCCACGCCACACAGCGGGCAATGCGGGTGCGCTTTTTCGCCTTCTCCTGCTCGACCGCAAGCTCGGGCTGCTTGGTAGCGATCTCACCGCCGATAGCCTGGGGCGGCAACAGGATCTTGGGTCCCTTCCATCTGATGGCGTTCGTGGGACAGACCTCGATGCACTCACCGCACTGGATGCACTCGTGATCCCCCACGCGGCGGATATCCATCTTGCACTTGCCCACGCAGAGCCCGCAATCGGTGCAAGCGTCCTTATCCAGCTTGACTCCCACCAGGGAGATCTTATTGAACAGGCCGTAGATGGCCCCCAGCGGGCAGAAGAAGCGGCAGAAGAAGCGGTAGATGAAGACACAGCCCACAAGGAAGATCACCATGAGCAAAAACTTCCAGGTGAACAGCGGCCCCAGCATCCCCAGCATATTCTCGTTCTCGGGGTTGGAGAGGAGTCCCACCGCGCCTTCCAGGGTGCCGGCGGGGCAGATGTACTTGCAGAATCCCGGCAGGGGGAACTCGTAGCCCGCGTAGACCAGGGGGAAGATGATGGCGAAGAAGACCAGGATGACGTACTTGAAGTAGGACAGCACCCGCGTGACACGGTTCTTCCCGATCTTGGGGGTCTTGATCTTGTGGAGCAGATCCTGGATCAGCCCGAAGGGGCAGAGGAACCCGCAAATCCAGCGGCCAAAGAGCAGACCGTAGAGCAGGATGATGCCCACCACGTAGTAGGGCGCGGTCTTGCCGCTGTCCGACAGGGCATTTTGGAGGGCGCCCATGGGGCAGGCACCCGAGGCGCCGGGGCAGGAGTAGCAGTTCAGACCGGGGGTGCAGATGTTCTTGACGGGGCCTTGATAGATGCGCCCATTCACAAAGCCCTTGAGATTGGCGTTGAACAGGAGAGCGGCGTAGAGCTGGATCAGTCTCCGCTTGGTCGGCTTGTGGGTATCCCACCATTGCTTCAGCTTCATGATGACACCTCCTTAGCCCAGACCGATACACTCGGTGCAGATGCGGATGGCCTTGCCCAGCACGTCCGCCATGCCGCCGTTGCACACGCCCAGCACGATAAAGACGATACCAACCACCAGGATCGCCCCCCGCACGCCCCACACGAAGCGGGGATCGGAGGCCCAATTCTTCTTGTCGGACTTACCGTTTTTCGGGGCAGGCGCACCGCCCTTCACCGCCGCCAAAGCGGCCTTGACCGTTGCGGTCTCGCGGGCTACCGAGGCGTGACGGAGGAGCCGCTCCCCCGTGAGAAGTCCCAGGGACACCGCGGCGCAGGGCAGGATGAACAACGCGGCGGTCTTGATATCGGTGTTCAGATTCTCAATGGAAAAGTGGGCGGGGTTCACGCACCACATCAGCGCGGGAACCAGGGTGATCCCCGCCAGCACCCACAGAATGACCGTGACCGCGCGGCGCCATTTCCGCTCCCTGCGGATGGATTCCGCCACCGCCCCGTCGCAGTTATTCAGATCCAGCCGCGCCGCCAGCTTGGAGAGGGCGGCCTCGGGGTCCCGACGGGACTTGACCTTCCCACCGTCCACAGGCAGGGCCAGCGAGAGGATAGCGCCGCCGATCACCCCCGCGATGCAGATGTACGTAGGGATGGCGATACGGGAAAAGTGGGCGGAGATGCTCTCTCGGGTGAAGGGAGAGGCCCCGCTTTGGTAGATGGAGATACAGGAGAGGGCAAAGCAGACACCCACGGCCAGGATCAAGACCGACAAAAGGATCCCGTATATGAGGTGGATGCGCCCCTTGGTTTCGTTTGACATAACAACCTTTCCGCGCATGAGCGCGCCTTTCTGTTTTAGTCCGTGTATGGGCGTATAGAATGGGGTAAATTGGGGGGTTACATGGGTGTGACCCTCACAAAATGGCCTCCAGAGCGCGGATATCTTCCTCGGCGGTGGCCCAGCTGGTGGCGAAGCGCACCACCGTATGATCGGGGTCGGGCTTCTCCCAGAAGCTCAGCACGCACTCCTTCTCCAGCTCGGCCTTGCGGTCGTCGGGCAGGGTGATGAAGATCTGGTTGGTGGTGGTCTCCATGAAGAACTCATACCCCTTCGCGCGGAAGATGGAGCGCATCAGCTCGGCCATCTCAATGGCGTGACGGCTGATCCTCATATACAGATCATCGGTGAACAGGGTGTCGAACTGGATTCCCAATAGCCTCCCCTTGGCCACCAGAGCGCCGTGTTGCTTGATAATGGAGAGAAAATGCCTGGGAGCCTTGCGGCGGGCAAAGACCACCGCCTCCCCGCAGAGCGCCCCCACCTTGGTGCCGCCGATGTAGAAGACGTCGCAGAGGTCGCAGAGGTCGTGCAGAGTCAGATCCGCGTCGGGAGCGGCCAGACCGTACCCCAGCCGCGCGCCGTCCATGAACAGGGGGATCTCATACTCGTCGCAGACCCTCCGCAGGGCGGTCAGCTCCTCCTTGGTGTACAGAGTGCCGTACTCGGTGGGGTGGGAGATATACACCGCCCCGGGGCGCACCATATGCTCGGCGTTGTCGTCGGCGTGGTAGGTAGCCAGGTAGGCGGACAGATCGGCAGCGGCCATCTTCCCCGCGCGGTGGGGGACGGTCAGTACCTTATGCCCCGTAAACTCGATGGCTCCCGCCTCGTGGGCGGCGATATGCCCCGTCTCGGCGGCCACCACACCCTCGTAGGGCAGGAGCAGGGAGTCGATCACCACCTGGTTGGTCTGGGTCCCGCCCGTGAGGAACCACACGTCTGCCTCGGGACAGCCGCAGGCGGCTTTGATCTTCTCGCGGGCGGAGGCGGTGTACTCGTCGGAGCCGTAGCCCGCTTGCTTGACGAGGTTGGTCTCAATGAAGCGCTGAAGGATGGCGGGATGGGCGCCCTCCACGTAGTCGCTGGCGAAGGAAAGCATGGTATATAGCCTCTCTTTCGGTGAGTTGATCGCAATTCATTTTATTATAGCATAAAAAAACGCTTCTGGCAAGGGATTTCGGCAAGAAACTTGACAAACCGCCCCATTTCTGCTATACTGTTCCCAACCTCACCGAAAGGAGCCCCGCCATGCCCTCCCCCAGCCTCTTCGTCACCGTCCTGCGCGTCCTGCTCTTCCTCGCCGCCCCCACCTGCCTCGGCCTCGCGGGGCTGTTCTTCTGGGTGCAGTTCACCTTCTCCCGCTGCCCCCAAAACACCGCCAAGACCGCGGGGATCTTGCGGGAGACCGACTACAAGCAGAACGTCACCCTCCACGGCCCTCGCGGCAAAAGCATATTTCTCAGGCACCTCACCAAGGCCCGCTATATCTACACCGTAAACGGCGTGGAATACGGCATCCGCGGGGAGCATTACGGCACCAAGCGCCAGACCCCGAAATTCGTCCCTGTGGTCTACATCAAACGCTTCCCCCGCTTTGCCTACATCGACGAGATCATCGGCGGCTTCGGGGATATCCTGTACGGGTTGTGGGGCATGGTTTTGCTGGCGATCGGGGTGGCTCTGACCGTGGGGATCGTTGATTTTCTCATAAAGATGTAAAGCAAACAGCGAGTGACGCATCACCCGCTGTTTTTGTATTATGCCTCGTTCTCCACGGGCGCGAAGACCGCCTTGACCCGCTCCACGTAGGCGGCGAAGCGAGGGTCGGAGCGGATGGGGTCGAACCATTCCCAGCCTCTTTCAGCGGTGAGGGGATGCAGGAGGGTATAACAGTCTACGCCTCCGAAGAAATATCCAAAGGGATCGGTATTCAACCGCAATATCAGTTCCCTTTGATCGAATTGCGCCGAATGCTCCACGCGCAAACGGAAATCCCGCAGCCAACGGCTCGAGCAGGACAACTCGCTTCCTGCCTGCAAGCTCATAAGCTTTTCCAGCAGAGTCACCGTATCCTCCAGCGCCGTAAAAGCCCCTTCGGGATCTCCCGTGGCCGCCAGATAGCAGGCACGACGAACCCCCAGATCCACGCGATAGGGCGCGAAAATATCCACCGAGCCGTCTCCCGTGATGGGATGGGCAGGATCTGGGGTCTCACCGCAGAAATTGTGGAGAAATGTGATCAGAGTCATATTGATGTGCAGGCTCTCTTGCAGGTTCAATACACCCTCTCCGATCCGCAAAAGGTAACCGCCAAGCAGTCGGGTCAACGAGCAGAAAAGGATCTTCTGTCGCATCATTTCCTCTTGCTCATACCATCCCCGCGTCTTGTAGCGGTCATACAGCAATTCATCTCGGCTCAGATCCCACCGCGTCGCGTTTTGATCCAAAAAGCTCTCAATATTTGCATCGTCCTCCATATACGCCATCCAACGAACCATATTATCCTTCAGCTCCCGCGAAGCCGTGTTCGACATGACCTCCTCAAAGGCCATGCGAAGCTCCGAAACCAGTTCAGGATGGTTTTGGAATTCATCTCTCCAACGGTATCCAAAGCAGAATATCAGATCTCCCAAGCAGGGATCCCGGAGGGACGGTGTTGCCAGACACGCCCGCCGTACCTCCCGCACAATATCCAAGACGTGCGCCATATCCGGAGCCGCGCTCTCAAGCAGGGATGCCAGCTCTTCCAGTCTGTTCTCAAGATTCTCCCTTTGCAGACTGTCCTCACACCCCAAAAGCTCATCCACCGTCACCCCAAATATCCCCGCCAGCACAGGCAGAAATTCCATATCGGGATAGGTCGTCCCATTCTCCCAGCGGCTCACCGACTGGTAGGCGACTCCCAGCTTGTCGGCCAGCTGCTCCTGGGTCATGTCGGCGGCACGGCGCAGTCGGCGGAGGTTTTCACCGATGTTCAGTTTCATAGTTTCTTCCTTTCATTCCCCGCGCGGGTGAGGTTTTTTACCGGTGACTCTATGATACCACATTTCCCTCCGAATTGCAATAACGCATATAGTGAGAATTATTCTCGGTCCGCGTGAGTTTTTTGACCTCTTCCGTCCTTCCTTTGGGGGTAGGGGCGCACCTATGTGTGCGCCCTCTATAGAGGGTATCAAACGGGCGTACACATAGGTACGCCCCTACCAAGGGTGGATATAACCCAACGCAAAACAGAGCCGAGCGCAAGGCCCGACTCTGCTTGACTTTCATTTCCTTGATAGGGCTTTCTCTTTCCTCCGCTCCCACAGGTACACGGGCAAAAAGATCAGATACGCCCCCAAGGACACCGCCGCCAGATAGATGGGGGTGTTGACATACCACCCGCAAGCCGTGGCGATCTCCTTGAACACCGCCAAGGGCGAGATGGCGGGGCCTACGTAGAACATCTTGATGCTCCCCTCCGAGGGGATCCAGAAGATGAGGTTGATGATGAACGCCATGGCCACCAGCGCCAGGAACAGGACCACCGAGGAGCGGTAGTCCTTCAGAGTCCTGGCCCCCCGCCCCGAGGCGATGAGGTAGAAGCCCACGAAGATCAGCATCATGTGCCACAGAAAGGCGTGGAGGGTCAAGGTCCAGTACTCGTGGATAATCCCCGACGGCTCGATGAAGGCCATGAGGCCCCCCAGGAGGTTGAAGGTGGTCATGAAATGGTACATGGCCGACTGCACCTTCCCCTCCTTCAGAAAAGGCGCGATGAGGCAGAGGTACATGGGCACCGAGCAGAGCTGGAAGGGGAAAATCCACCATTGATAGCTGTGATCCCCGATGTGGTAGTAGTAGAACAGCTGCTTGTAGATCTCGGTAACAACCAGGAATATGCCCACCGAGAGCAGGACCGCACGGTTCCCCCGCTTCCCCGTGTGGCGGAGCAGGTAGGCCAGCAGGATACAGACGGCTAAGCCGACAAAGGTAAAGATCAAATGGAAGGGGCCGTAGGCCTTGGGCTTGTCCATGCCCCAGGCGGTGGCCTCGATGAAGGTTTCCAGGAATGAGATAGGAATCGCCTCCTTTGGGAATTTGCTTTTTTCGACACTCATTCTACCACAAAACCCGCCGCCGCGCAAGGACTGCGGAGCATTCTTCATAATTCTTCATATTTGTGGGGGAGGGCAAAGCGATCCGACCCACGAGCCGATACGGCGACTGTACCGGCCTTTCGGGTAAAAGAAAAAACACCGCAAGCGGTGTAAAATTTCAAAAGAGTCTTGACAAAGCGCCGCCAATGCGGTATAATAATGACGTAGGGGGTGCCTTGACGGCTACTTCCTTGGCTAAAAGTTAAAAAAGATAGCCGTTAGTTTGGAGACAGGCGGTTATCTTTTTTTGTTATTCTGATTCTTGTATTGCAGATAACAAGAGACGATGGCAAGAATGAGCATAGCGATCTTGATCAGATCGTCGTATGTAACGTATTCCATCATCATCACCTCCCTTCGTGTCAGCCACCAAGGAAGGCAAAAGATATTTTGGGCTTCCTTGATGAAACACCAAGCAAGCGACCGCCTCTGACAGAGTCAGATATGACCGAGGTCAGCATGACCCCTACGGAGACCCAAGGGCCTCACGTCGAATTATAGCACAAAGGCCTTGTAAAGTCAAGGCTTTTTTCTTTCAACCCGTGAAAGTTTCCCGCCTCGCCTTGACAATTCCCCGCTTTTGTGGTATCATATAGGGTGAACGAATAGGCACTTCCCCAAACGAAAGGAAACCATATATGAAGATCGGATTCATCTCCCTCGGCTGTCCCAAGAACCAGCTGGACACCGAGGTCATGCTCCACGAGGTGGTGGCCGCGGGCTACGAGCTGACCTCGGAGGATATCGACGCGGACATCATCATCATCAACACCTGCGCCTTCATCGAGAGCGCCAAGCAGGAGGCCATCGACAACATCCTGGATGAGGCATGGCTCAAGGAGAACCGCTCCCTCAAGGGCATCATCGTCACGGGCTGTCTCGCCGAGCGCTACCGCGAGCAGATCCTCGAGGAGCTTCCCGAGGTAGACGCTCTTCTCGGCGTGGGCAGTATCCACAACATCGTGGAGGCCATCCAAGCCGTGGAGAAGCAGAGCAAGAAGAAGAACCTCCCCGCCGAGCAGAAGTACCGCTCCTTTGAGGACAAGAACACCGTCCGCCTGGGCGGTGACCGCGTGCTGACCACCCCCGACTACGCCGCCTACCTCAAGATCGCCGAGGGCTGTGACAACCGCTGTACCTACTGCGCCATCCCCTCCATTCGAGGTAGGTTCCGCTCCCGCCCCATGGAGGACGTGATCGCCGAGGCCAAGGATATGGACGCCCTGGGCATCAAGGAGCTGACCCTGGTGGCCCAGGACACCACCCGCTACGGCAAGGACCTCTACGGCCGCTACGCCCTGGCCGAGCTGATCCATAAGATCACCGAGGAGACCAATATCCCCTGGATCCGGGTGCTGTACTGCTACCCCGATAAGATCACCGACGAGCTGATCGAGGAGTTCAAGACCAATCCCCGCCTCCTCAAGTACATCGACCTTCCCCTTCAGCACATCAGCGACCGTATGCTCAAGGCCATGAACCGCCACGGCAACGGGCAGACCATCCGCGAGGTGCTGAAGAAGCTGCGCACCGTGGAGGGTATGGTCATCCGCACCACCTTCATCGTGGGCTTCCCCGGGGAGACCGAGGAGGACTTCAATGAGCTGGCCGACTTCATCACCGAGCAGAGATTCGAGCACGCCGGCGTCTTCACCTACTCCCGCGAGGAGGGTACCCCCGCCTACGACTTCGCCGACCAGATCGACGAGCAGGTCAAGCAGGACCGTATGGACATCCTCATGCGTACCCAGATGAACATCAACACCACCCGCAACGAGGGCCGTATCGGATCCGTCATCACGGTGCTGTGCGAGGCCTACGACCCCGTCAACGAGTGCTACTACGGCCGCTCCTCCGAGGACGCTCCCGACATCGACGGCAAGGTCTTCTTCCGTTATAACGGCGAGGAGCGCATAGCCCCCGGCTCCATGGTCAAGGTCAAGGTGCGCGAGGTGGTGGACTACGACGTCTACGGCTTCGCCATGAAGCCCGAGAACGCTTGATCCAAATTTTTCCGCCGAATTCAAACTCCCGCAACAAAGCTGGTGTATAATGACTCCAAGCAAAGCACCCATAGCGCCCGAAATTGCGAAAGTGAGGTGACATTCCATGTCCAACCAAAAGAAAAAAGGCATGAACCTACCCAACAAGCTGACCGTCCTGCGTATTTGTCTCGTCCCCGTCTTCATCGTGGTCATGATGCTTCCCGCCTCGGTGCTGCATCCCCTCGTCAGCGGCCTCATCGGCGTGGCCATCTTTATCGTGGCTTCTCTCACGGATATGCTGGACGGCAAGATCGCCCGCAAGTACGGTCTGGTCACCGACTTTGGTAAGCTCATGGACCCCCTGGCCGACAAGTTCATGGTCATCGGCGCCCTGGCGGTCATCGTCTATCGCGCCAACACCAACGCCCTGCGGCTGTTCTTTACGCTGGTTCTGCTGGTGGTCATCTTCCGCGAGCTGGCCGTCACCTCCCTCCGTCTGGTGGCCTCCACCTCGTCGGGCGCCGTGGTCGCCGCCAATATGCTGGGCAAGATCAAAACCGTCATGCAGATTATCTTCATCAGCACCGTTTTCATCGAGCCCGCCCTCTACGCCATTCCCGCCCTGAACAAGCTCCTGCCCGCGTGGTGGATCGCCAACGTCCCCCTGTCCTACCTGACGGGCGGCCTGACCCTGCTGTTCACGGTCTGGTCGGGAATCAACTACTTCATCGGGATGTGGAAGTATCTGGATCCCGAAAAATAATCACACACCAAATTGCCGTCGGGGGACACCGCTCCCTCGGCGGCTTTTTGTCCCCTTTTTCGGTCGTTATACCCCCAAAAAACCGAAATGCAACGGTCCGTTGCGGAGATTCCCGCGCCCGTCGCTTGATTCTCGGGCAAAAAAGCGGTATAATGATCCCATCAAACTTAGGTGATTGCAAAATGTTTCAAATTTGGGTTTGTCGAACTGTTTGACGGAACGGATCAGTATGTTTCTCGGTGGCTACTCATCCGTCACGCCCTTCGGGCATGCCACCTTCCCTCACAAGGGAAGGCTTTCGTGGTATGCGTTTCATTCCCGCTAAACCGAAAACACACAAATATCTAAAAATTTTAGGCTGGCGAGAGACATACTGAATGAGCCTTCCCTTGTGAGGGAAGGTGGCACGCGAAGCGTGACGGATGAGTAGCCACCCTATCCAATTCTGATTTGTTCCGTCAGACCGCTAAACCCAAATTTGAAACATTTTGCAATCGCTTAACCCCATCAAACTCAAAAGGAGACCTCACCATGACCCTCGGTCAGAAGCTCACCAACCTACGAAAAGCCCGCGGCATGACCCAGGAGGAGCTGTCGGAGTCCATCGGCGTCACCCGCCAGACCATCTCCAAGTGGGAGCTGGACACCTCCACCCCCGACCTGGACTACCTCTGCAAGCTCTGCGACCTCTTCGGGGTCACCGCCGACTACCTCATCCGCCCCGA
>JAGAIH010000493.1 GCA_017626655.1 Clostridia bacterium
GCGGTGACACGATCCACCCTCATCCGCCTCCCGCCGCAGGAGCTGGTCGGCACCTTCCCCCGCGGGGAAGGCAAGTCTTTTTATATTTTTTGTTATCCAAAAACTTATATGCATCAGTATGTTTTTTGTCTTTAGCAGAAGGAGAAACATACCACGAAAGCCTTCCCTTGTGAGGGAAGGTGTCCTCCGAACAAGTTCGGCGCGCAGGCGTGACGGATGAGTAGCCCCCTACCCCATTTCTACTCTCTTCCGTCAGACCACTAAACCCAAATTTGAACATTTTGCAATCGCCTAAATCCCATCGCAACTCAAAAAGGAGTACCCCAAAATGACCGTCGGAATCATCGGCCTGGGCCTCATCGGAGCCTCCATGGCCGTTACCATTCATGAAAATACCCACGATACCGTCCTGGGACGGGATATCAACGAGAACACCATGCGCGCCGCCCTGGGACAGGGAACCGTGGACGGCATCCTCACGGATCAGAATACCCACGTCTGTGACCTGATCTTCATCGCCCTCTATCCCCGCGCGGCTGTGCAGGTCCTGGGGGAGATCGCTCCCCATATCCGACGCGGCACCATCGTCATGGACTGCTGCGGCATCAAGCGCCCCATCTGCGCCGAGGGCAAGAAGCTCTCGGAGCAGTACGGCTTCACCTTTGTCGGCGGCCACCCCATGGCGGGCCGCGAGTGCTGGGGCTACGAATCCGCCAAGCCCGATCTCTACAAGGGCGCATCCATGATCATCACCCCCGACCCCGAGGAGGCCAAAACCACGGTGGCCTACGTCACCGACTACTTCCTCTCCCTGGGCTTCGGCCGCGTCACCAAGGTCACCGCCGAGGAGCACGACGCCATCATCGCCTGCACCTCCCAGCTGGCCCACGTCCTCTCCTCCTCCTACATCCGCAGTGAGACCGCCGCCCGCCACGAGGGCCTCTCCGCAGGCTCCTTCCGGGACATGACCCGTGTCGCCGCCCTGAACGACCGTATGTGGAGCGAGATCTTCCTGGACAACAAGGACAACCTCCTCGCCGAGATCGACGGCCTCATCGGCCACCTGCAAGACTACCGCGACGCCATCGCAAGAGACGATCGTGAGGCCATCTCCGAGATGATGCGGGATTCCACCCATAAGAGGGCGGTTTACTTCCATAATCAGATGATCTGACAGAGAAAAGAGCCTCCTTGGGGAGGCTCTTTTCGTTATGGAGATCGTGGTTTAACGGGCAGGTCACACCTCATCCACCATCCTTCGGAGGGTCCCCCTTCCCCAAAGGGAAAGGTCAGGGAACGGAGGGAAAGAACACACCTATAAACACAAATTCAGATCCACAATCGCCCGGGCCTCCGTCAAAACGCGAAATTTCTCCGCCATTTCACTAAAAACATATTGCAATTTACCGAAAAATGTGGTATGATATCTATATCCCCCAAAAAAAGGAGACCCGAATTGTGAAGCACATGAAGAACCGCATCCTTCTCACGGCCATCCTCGCCGTGGCCCTTTTGTCCCTGGCTCTCTTTGCCGTCGCCTGTACGGGCACGGAAGACCCCAAGGAGACCGATCCCGCGACCGAGGCGGACACCGCCGCCGAGACCCCCAAGAACACAGAACAGGAGACCGACCCCATGACCGATCCCGTCACCGAAGCCCCCACCGAAGAAGTCACCCAGCCTCTTGAGGACCCCGCCCTGAACGTCTTCCCCGAGGGCGGAGACAACATCGAGATCGGCATCTTCTGGGAGCCTCCCTACCAGTACACCACCCCCGAGCAGTACGATTGGATCCGTGACGCCAATATCACCTTCATCGAGATCACCAACCGCGAGGGCGCGATCCATAAGGAAGCCAACGATCTCCAGCTCAAGCTGGCCGCCGAGCGCGGGCTCAACGTGGCCTACTCGGTGGGCGTGGACGGTAAGGATCTGCTCCGCATGAGCGAGCAGGAGATCATCGACTACATGACCGAGCTGAAGAAGAACCCCATCATTACGGATATTCACGTCCGCGACGAGCCCGCCGAGCCCTGGGTCTATTCCGCCGCCTGCGCCGCCATCTCCAAAGCAGGCGTCAACCCCCGCCTGAATTTCCTCCCCTACTGGGCGACCTGGGTCTTTGAGAACTATCAGGGCCACGTGGAGGACACCGTCATCGAGGCAGGGAAGGAGAAC
>JAGAIH010000046.1 GCA_017626655.1 Clostridia bacterium
CTGTCATAGGGTAACTGCGCCTTCGGCGTACCCGTATTCCCCCTTCGGGGGATGGATGCAGGACGCAAATCCTTTTTTTGCTTTTTGAGCCTTATTTCTCTATCTTCTGCTCGTTTTGGAGTGGTTTTTAGAGGTGGCCTGTAGATCCCCTCGTTATCCTGGATGTGGGTGCAGATGAGGCGGTTACCGAAAAGGGGCATATACCGCCGCCCGGGGGTGAAGCAGCCCTCGTGGCCGCAGTCCCAGCAAAAGCCCACGTGAGGAGCGTCCTTGAACTCCTCAAAGGCCCAGCCGATGTTGCCCAGCTTGCGCTGGTTCTCAAAGGCGATCTTGACGTTTTTGGTGGCGGCATGCTCCACCAGGCGGATGAAGCGGGCCCGCCCCGCGTCGGTGGGAGGAGGGGCGTTCTCCCCCGCCGAGAGATGCACCACGGCGATGGGGGCGTCCACCTCGGTACAGAGATCCACGCAGGTCATGAGCTGACGGAGGGTCTCCTCCCCCTCGTCGCCCTCCTGCCAGATGGCGTTCATGATGCCCTTGAAGGGGGCGTGGAGGGTGTCGTAGCACAGCCCAGCGGCGTGGACCTCCTCGGCCTGGCGGCGGACCTTGTCGGGGTCGGTGGAGCCGGAGAAGACCCGGGTAAAGCCCAGCTCGCGGATGTGGGCGCAGAAGGTAGGGATATCCATTTCGATACGGGCGCCGAGGTTGATGCCGAGTTCGCGCATGGGGGTGGTCTCCTTTCAAATTTGGGTTTATCGGTGTGTTAGCCCCACGTTCCCCCAAATAACAGAGTGGGGTGAGGGGCCCCCGCGGGGGTTTCTAAGATGGTTACGGGTCTCGGTTCATATAGCTCAAACTTTCAAACTGCATCAATGCATTTTGGTCTCAGCATCTTGAGCCCAATATATGTTTGTTTTGAAAGTTTTAGGAGATTCTTAAGGACCCTTTTTCAAAAGGGTCCTTAAGCCGCCGGAGGCCGCTCCCCCGCTAAACCCCAATTTACAAACAAAGCACCGCCATTCCGACGGTGCCTTGCTTTTTTCCATTACTGCTCGTTGCTCTCGGGCAGAGCGTACTTGGCCTTGTACTCGCCGAACAGCTCCTTGTACTCCATGCCGCCCACGTGGACGCGGTGGAGGTAATCGTGGAGGTCCAGGGTGTCGTTCTTGGCCATTTCGATGAGACAGCCACCGATGTTGGAGCAGTGGTCGGACACGCGCTCCAGGTTGGTCAGGATGTCGGACAGGACGAAGCCGTGCTCCACGGTGCATTCGCTCTTCTTGAGTCGGTGGATGTGGTGGATCTTGATATCGTCGCGGAGGTCGTCGATGACCTGCTCCAGAGGCTCGATGCGGGCGGCCAGCTCCAGGTCGGAGGTGGCCAGGGCCTCCTCGGTGATGGTGACGATCTCGCTGACGGCGGCGTACAGCACGTCCAGCTCGGCCTTGGCCTCCTCGCTGAACACCAGAGACTTATCCTTGATCTCCTCGGCGGAATCCACCAGATTCACCGAGTGATCCGAGATACGCTCCAGGTCGCCGATGATGTGGAGGAGCTTGGTGACCTCGTGGCTGTCCCGCTCGTCCATGTGCTGGGAGGAGAGCTTGACCAGGTAGGAGCCCAGGACGTCCTCGTAGACGTCCACCTTGCTTTCGGCCTCCCGGATCTCGTCGGCGGCCTTACCGTCGTAATTGCGGAACAGTCCGATGGAATTGCGGATATACTGACAGGCGACCACGGCCATCTGTCCGGCCACGGAGCGGCTGCGCTCCAGAGCCACGGAGGGCGTATCCAGCAGGCGCTCGTCCAGCATATCGGTGTACTCGTCGCCCTTCTTGTCGTCGCCCTTAACGGTCTTCTCGGCCAGCTTGACGAGGGCGTTGGAGAAGGGGAACAGAAGGCCCACGGCCAGGAACTTGAAGACGGTGTGAACGGCGGCGATGCCCCACATGTTGATGGTGGTGTTTTCCGCCAGGGTGAAGATGTCGAAGACGTTGGTCATATTGAGGATCCAGCCCACCAGGTAGTACATACCCAGCCAGAAGACCACGCCGATGATGTTGAAGTAGAGGTGGACCAGGGCGGTACGCTTACCGTTCTTGCCCGCACCGGCGGCGGAGAGCATGGCGGTGACGCAGGTACCGATGTTCTGTCCCAGGATGATGGGGATGGCCATACCGAAGTTGATGGCGCCCGTGGAGGACAGGGCCTGGAGGATACCGATGGAGGCCGAGGAGGACTGGACGACGGCGGTCAGGATGGTACCCGCCAGCACGCCCAGGATGGGGTTCTTGAACATGGTCAGGATCTTGGTGAAGTTGGGATCGCCCTTGAGGCCGCTGACAGCCCCCGACATGAGATCCATACCCACCATCAGGACGGCAAAGCCCATGAGGATGGCGCCCGCGTCCTTATGCTTGCTCTTCTTGGAGAACATAATGAAGCAGATACCGACGAGAGCCAGGATGGGCATCCAGGCATCGGGCTTGAGCCACTGCGTCCATGCCAGGGCGTCTGCGCCTCCCTCGATGCCGTTCAGAGCGGTGAGCCAGGCGGTGACGGCGGTACCGATATTGGCACCCATGATGACGCCGACAGCCTGCTTCAGCAGCATGGTACCGGAATTGACGAAGCCCACGACCATGACGGTGGTGGCGGAGGAGGACTGGATGATGGCGGTGACGATCAGGCCCAGACCCAGCGCCTTGAAGCGGTTGGAGGTGAGGTTTCCCAGAATGGTCTTGAGCTTACGGCCCGCGCTTTTCTTCAGGGCGTCGCCCATGACATCCATACCGTAAAGGAACAACGCCAGACCGCATACCAGTGTCAATACGTCAAAGATTCCCATGTGATTACCTTCCTGTCAGTTTCGGATTGTAACGCGCTAAACTGCGCTAGTATAATGGTAGCGTATAATTGTTACGGGGATAACGACCATTTTGTAAATAATTATTTAAAATTTGGGGTGAAGGGTTTGTGACGGATATGTGAAAAGAAAATCCCGCCGGCACAAGCCGAACGGGATCTCACAGGATGTGGACAAAGGGGATCAGACTGTGGCGGACAACACCCGTCCTCGGCGGAGGAGGGGGTAGTCCCGCAGGCGGCCCACGTAGACCGTCTTGTGGGGGACGCGCAGCAGGTGCATGGGCTTGACGATGGCGGGGATGGTCTCAGCACCCTCCACCCCGGCCTGCACCGCCATGGCCTTGACGAACTCGGAGCAGTAGTAGCAGTTGCGCTTGGCGCGGTGGATGCGGATAGCGGCCAGGAGCAGGCCGACGTAGTTGTAGTGGTACTCGGTGCGGGTCTTCAGCATGGCGCGGATATGCTCGCACAGCTCGCCGTAGGCCTTGTCGGTGACCTCAGCCTCCACCACCATGACCCGGGTGTTCTTGAAGCGCTTGAAGGTGCCGAAGCGGGCGGATTCCTGGACGAAGCCCCCGCGGAAGGGGTTATAGGGGTTCAGCCGCCCGAAGGAGTACATGACCTCCAGGTCCTCGGTGAGGGCGATGGAGGAGTGGTTGTAGGGGGCGCGGGTATAGAGCTTGAGGATGCGGGACAGTACGGTCCCCGTCTGGCTCAGCACGATGTAGACCTTGCGGGTCTGCTCCTCGGCGGCCTGCGGGGCGGGGATGAGCGCGGTGTCGGTCATGTCCTTTCCTCCTTTAGTTTATTTTGAGTTTAGAATTCTATTGCTCATTATAGCACAAAAAGGAGGATCTGACAAGGGGGTAAAGGAAAAATTCACAATTTGGAGCTTTTGAACAAGAAAGAACCGAGCGGTCATGATCTCTTGCTTCGGTTTGTCTGCTTGCGGGACTGCTTTTCAGCCTTTCGTGCCTCGCGGTTGCGGTCCACCCGCTCCTGCCTTTAACGTCGGCGGCGTTCCCGCTCCTTTTTCTCCTTACGGTCCTTGCGGGCGTCGCGGATATCCTGCCAGAGAAATCCCTCCACCTTCAGCCCCGTGTACTTCTCCAGAAGGAGGCGGGCGCGGAGGGTGCGGACCATCTCGTCCTCGGTGAAGAAGAAGGTGGGGCCTTCGACGTCGCCGTAAATGCAGAAGGTATCGAACAGGTAGGGGAGCCTCTTGTATCCCGCGCTGTCGTAATTGACCTGAAGCCCCGCCACGCTGTCCCAGGGGATGAAGCGGCGGATGAGGCCGAAGGTATGGATGATGTGAAGCCCCTTGGGGGTCATGAGGTAGAGGCAGGGGAGGGCCAGCGCCATGGCGGTCATGAGCAAGGTGAGGATGCCCCAAAGGATCCACCAGGCGTTGCCCTCATCGCGGATCAGTTCGGCGGTCATCCAGCCCGAGAAGATGGCGAAAAAGAGGCTTAGGAGCTGGCGGCGGTCGAGGAAGAGGTGGTATTTGAAGAGCATGGGAGGTCCTTTCAAAGAGTGGTTTTGGGGAGGGGCGGGGTTTTCAAATTTGGGTTTATCGGTCTGACAGAAAAGAGTGCCTCACTTCTCGTGATGACTCCCCCACCCGCTTCGCGGGAGCCCCCTCGGAGAGGGAGCCTTTTGCCCAGACCCGCGGAAA
>JAGAIH010000494.1 GCA_017626655.1 Clostridia bacterium
ACAACCAGAACAAGTCCTTCGACGAAATCTACGACTTCTATGCCCTGCGCATCATCGTGGACACCGAGCTCGAGTGCTACACCTGCCTCGGCATCATCCATGAGATGTTCAACTCCATCCCCGGCCGCTTCAAGGACTACATCTCCATCCCCAAGCCCAATATGTACCGCACCCTCCATACCACCGTCATCGGTCGGGACGGCATCCCCTTTGAGGTCCAGATCCGTACCTGGGAGATGCACCACATCGCCGAGTACGGTATCGCCGCCCACTGGAAGTATAAGTCGGGAGCCACCTCCAAGGAGGACATGGACAAGAAGCTGGAGTGGATCGCCCGCCTCATCGAGACCGAGGACGGCACCCGCGACCCCGAGGAGTTCATGACCGCCCTGAAGATCGACATCTTCCACGACGAGGTCTTCGTCTTCACCCCCAAGGGCGACGTCCGCGCCCTGCCCCAGGGGGCTACCGTCATCGACTTCGCCTACGCCATCCACTCCGAGGTGGGCAACAAGATGCTGGGCGCCAAGATCAACGGCAGTATCGTCCCCATCGACCGGGTGCTGGAGAACGGCGAGATCGTGGAGATCCTCACCTCCTCCTCCGCCAAGGGCCCCAGCCGCGACTGGCTGAACATCGTCCGTACCAGCGAGGCCCGCAATAAGATCCGTCAGTGGTTCAAGAGAGAGAAGCGGGCCGATAACATCATCGTGGGTAAGGCCGCCATCGACGCCGAGGTCAAGAAGCTGGCTCCCCGCCTCCCCGAGGCCAAGCGGGCCGAGGCCGTGGCCGCCGTGGCCTCCCGTATGGGCTACTCCACCGTGGAGGATATGTACAACTCCATCGGCTACGGTGAGCTGCCCGTCACCAAGACCCTCCGCCGCCTCAAGGATGAGCTGGACGCTATGACGCCTCCCGAGATCCCCGAGGAGGTGGCCGCAGCCGCCAAGATGACCGCCGAGGACGTGTCCCAGGTGGTCACCGCCGCCCGCCCCTACAACCTCAAGCATAACAGCGGCATCGTGGTGGACGGAGCCGAGGGCTGTGCCGTCAAGTTCGCCAAGTGCTGTAACCCCCTGCCCGGAGACGATGTGGTGGGCTTCGTTACCAAGGGCTTCGGCATCTCCATTCACAAGCAGGACTGCCCCAACTACGTCCAGGGCAAGGACAATCCCGACCTCACCGACCGCTGGAAGCCCGCCCACTGGGAGGGCGCCGTCAGCGAGTCGGGCAAGAGCGTCTACGAGGCCCTGCTCCAGGTCCATACCCTGGATACCGTGGGCGTGCTGGCCGATATCACCGTCGCCCTGGCGGATATGAAGGTCTCCATCCTCCAGATCAATTCCCAGAAGGCGGGCGCCGACCGCGTCATCATCAACCTCAAGGTCAGCTGTAAGAACGTGGAGCATTACAACTCCATCGTGTCCAGACTCCGTTCCCTGAAGAACATCCTGGACGTCATCCGCGGCTTCGCCTGAACCGTTTTTTGAAAGGAAATCATAACCATGAAAGCAGTTATCCAGCGCGTCACCTCTGCCTCGGTGGAGGTGGAGGGAAACCTCATCGGCTCCTGCGGCCACGGCCTGCTCATCCTGCTGGGTGTCGCCACGGGGGACACCGAGGAGGACCTGGATCGTATGCTCCAGAAGATCGTCAAGCTCCGCATCTTCGAGGACGAGAACGGCAAGATGAACCGCTCGGTGCAGGATATCGACGGAGAGCTGCTGGTGGTGTCCCAGTTCACCCTGCTGGCCAATTACAAGCACGGCAACCGCCCCGACTACCTGGGCGCCGCCGCCCCCGCCGAGGCCAACCGCCTCTACGAGCTGTTCGTGGAAAAGGCAAAAGCCTACGTCAAGCACGTGGGTCACGGGCAGTTCGGCGCAGACATGAAGGTCAGCCTCCTCAACGACGGACCCGTGACCATCGTCATGGAGAGCGAGGTCTTGAAGCCCGCTCCCAAAGCATAAACCGATACGGAAAGAAACAAGCATGAACCAAAACCGCAAATCCCCTCTTCGCAATACCCCTTCACCTGATCCCCGCATGACCCCTGCCACGGAGGGAACGCCCTCCGCGAATGCGACCAAAATTCAGGAATATTCGGAGAAAATCATGAGACTCTATATAGAAGGACCGGTCAACAAATACTACATACAGACCCTCTGTATGATCTTCTTCCCGGGCTCCAAGTTCTCGGACGAGGACCCCGTCACCGAGGATACCCCCGAGATGTGGGTGAATCTGACCAAGTCCCCCGAGGCGGGCATTGACGTCACCGCCAAGCTGTCCTACCGCGGCCAGACCGCCGAGGTCACCCGCCACTACGACTACGACGAGGGCTACACCAAGGAACGTCGGGAAAAGATCGCCCTGGGCGACGCCGTGACCTCCGTCTGCGCCGAGGTCATGGGCTACCGCTCCTCCTGGGGTATGCTGACGGGTGTCCGCCCCTCCAAGGTGGCCACCGAGCTGCTCCAGAAGGGCATGAGCAAGACCCGCATCCGCAAGGAGCTGACCAAGGATTACTTCGTCATCCCCAAGAAGGCCGCCCTGGCTACCGACGTGGCCATCAACGAGGCCCGCCTCATCGGCACCCCCGGGCGCAAGGACTGTTCGGTCTACATCTCCATCCCCTTCTGCCCCACCCGCTGTGCCTACTGCTCCTTCGTGTCCTATACCTCCAAGCGGCTTTTGTCCCTCATTCCCGAGTACCTCAAGCGCCTCGTCCACGACCTGGAGGAGACCTTTGAGACCATCAGCCGCCTGGGTTTGCGGGTCCGCACCATCTACGTAGGCGGCGGTACTCCCACCATCCTGGAGCCGGATCAGCTGGCCTTTTTGCTGGGGGCTGTGGAGCGCATGACCAATATCCGCGCCCTGGAGGAGTACACCCTGGAGTCGGGCCGTCCCGATACCATTACGGCGGAGAAGCTGGCGGTAGCCCGAGAGTACGGCGTGGGCCGTATCAGCGTCAATCCCCAGACTCTGTGCGATGACGTCCTGCGTCACATCGGCCGCGCCCACAACACCGAGATGTTCTACAAGGCCTACGAGATCGCCCGCGCCTCGGGTATCCCCGTCATCAACACCGACCTCATCGCGGGACTTCCCGGTGACAGCTTCAAGACCTTCTCGGCCTCCTTCGACGGCATCATGGCTCTGCGTCCCGAGAACGTCACGGTACATACCTTCTGCGTGAAAAAATCCGCCGAGCTGCGTAAGGAGGGGGCAGACGTCTACTCCATGCGGGGCGGTGACACGGGTAAGTGCGTGGACTACTCCCAGATCCAGTGCGCTCACGAGGGGTATATTCCCTACTATATGTACCGCCAGAAGAATACCGTGGGCAACTTCGAGAACGTGGGCTTCGCCCTGCCCGGCTACGAGGGCCTCTACAACATCTACATGATGGAGGAGGTTCACTCCATCTTCGCCGCGGGCGCGGGCGCCGTCACAAAGCTGGTGGATTACGCCCCCGTGGACGGCTCTCCCCGCTTCATTGACCGTATGTTCAACCCCAAGTACCCCTTTGAGTACCTGGACGAGGTGGGCGAGGTCACCAACCGCGAGCGGCTGGCCAGAGCTGAGGCCTTCTACCGCGAGAGGAATATGCTGGACTGATCCCCCACACCAACGGCTATTCTCCCCGAAAGGAGACTCCCAACATGAAACTGTTTTCTTCTCCCGATCCTGTCCGCCTGCCCCTGACCTTTGACAGCCCCGCCCAAGGTGTGGCTCTGGTCAAGGAGAACGAGCGGGACTTCGACGCCCGCCTGAACGCCGCCGCCGAAGCCATCTGCGCCGATTGCGTGGCCCACGGCGTAAAGGTCATCCGCCTGTCGGGTCCCACCTGCGCGGGCAAGACCACCACCGCCGACAAGCTGACTGCGGTCCTGGAGGCCGCAGGGCGGGTGGTGCATCCCATTTCCATCGACGATTTCTTCTACGGCCGTGACGTGCTGGAGACTATGGCCGAGAGCCGACCCGACGGCAAGCTGGACTACGATTCGGTAGCCGCCATCGACCTCCCCGCCCTGGCCGCCTGCGTCCGCGATCTCCTGGAGAAGGGAAGCGCCCGCATCCCCATCTTCGATTTCGTCACGGGCTATACCGAGGGCTACCGCGAACTGACCGTAGCCGAGGACGAGGAGCCCATCTTCCTCTTCGAGGGCATCCAGGCGGTCTACCCCGAGGTGGCGGCCCTCTTTGCAGGCATCCCCGAGCGGAGCATCTTCATCAACGTCATGAAGGAGACCGTCCTGGTGGCCCCCGACGGCACCGAGCGGGTCTTCGCTCCCGACGAGATCCGACTCCTCCGCCGCCTGGTGCGGGACGAGGCCAAGCGGGGTACCTCCCCCGACTTCACCCTCACCCTGTGGCACAGCGTCCGCGACAACGAGGTGAATTCCATCTACCCCTACGCCCACACCTGCGACTACGGCATCGACTCCAACATGGAGTTCGATATCCATATGCTGGCGCCCCATCTCCGCCGCATCTTCGCCGAGCAGCCCTGCGACGGGCAGGAGGTGGAGTGGTCCCGGCGGATCCTTTCCTCCGTGGAGGGGGTGGAGGGCATCGACCCCGCCTGTCTGGCGGAGAATTCCCTGTACCACGAGTTCATCCTGCTCTAAAATCACGGCTGACCGCATACCCTGTAGGGAATCCTTTCCGCGAGGTATGCCATGCTCCACGATCAAAAAACCAAACGCCCCTCCTTCCTTTCGGGGGTGGGGATCCTGACCCTGTCCTCCCTGATAGTCAAGGTCATCGGACTCTTCTACCGCATCCCCCTTTTGAACTACCTGGGCACCGAGGGCATGGGGTACTTCAACACCGCATACGAGCTGTACGCCCTGTTCTGCGTCATCTCCACGGCGGGGCTTCCCGTGGCCATGTCGGTGCTGATCGCCGCCTTTGAGGCGGAGGGAAACACGCGGGACGCGGCTCGGGTCTTTCGGGTGTCACTCGCTCTCTTTGCGGGGGTGGGGGGCGTCGGGACCCTGCTTCTGTGGGGCTTGTCCGCTCCCTTCGCGGCGCTGTTGGGTAGTCCCCTGTCCGCCGCCTGTATGCGAGCCATCTCCCCCACCGTGTTCCTCATCTGCCTGTCCTCGGCCGTTCGGGGCTACTTCCAGGGCAGGCGCTCCATGCTGCCCACCGCCATCTCCCAGGTCATGGAGGCGGCGGGTAAGCTGTTTCTGGGGCTGGCCTTCGCGGGCTTGGCTCTGTCGCGGGGTGAATCTCTCCCCGTGGCCGCCGCTTACGCCGTTCTGGGGCTGACCGTAGGCACCGCCCTGTCGGTGGTGTACCTCCTCTGCCACAAGGCCCTGGCCGACCGCCGCGCGCCTCTGCCCGCCGTCTCTGCGGACGGGGAAGCACGCCCCATCCTGAAGTCCCTCTTGGCCACCGCCATCCCCGTCACGGTGAGCGCGGGGATCATCAGCCTCACCAAATGCATCGACCTGGCCCTCATCCTGCGCCGCTTGCAGGCCGTGGGCTACACCGCATCCGAGGCCACCGCTCTGTACGGGTGCTACTCCACCCTGGCGGTGCCTGTGTTCAACATCCTGCCCTCTCTGACCACCTCGGTAGCCCTCTCCGCTACTCCTGCCCTGTCGGCGGCCTTGAAGGAAGGGCGGGAGGGTATCCCCGCCCTCAAAAGGACTGCGGCCTCGGCGTTGGGGGTAACTCTGATCCTGGCCTTTCCCGCCGCCTTGGGGATCGCCGTCTTTGCCGAGGATATCCTGACTCTGCTCTTTCGGGGCCAACCCGCCGCCGTGGCCCAGGCGACTCCGTGGCTCTCCTGCCTGGGGCTGTCGGTTCCCGCCGCCTGTCTGACCACGGTCACGGGGGCCATGCTCCAGGCCGCGGGGAAGGCCCATAAGCCCATCATCTCCATGCTCTTGGGAGTGGGGGCCAAGACCCTTACCGCCTATATCCTGTTGGGCCGCGAGGGCTGGGGCATGGCGGGGGCGCCCGTCAGCTCCCTGCTCTGCGATACTGTCATCGTGGTCTGCAATCTCATCTTCATCGCGAGATACGCCCCCGCTATGCTCCCCACCCTCCGCGGGGGCCTGTCCACCGTGGCCCTCCCCGCTGGTCTGGCGGTGGGAGCGGTGACCTCGACCAAGCTACTGCGCTCCCTGCTGGGCTGGCAGACCGTGACCCCCCTCCATACGGTGGCATCCGTAGCCTGTGTGGCCTGCCTCTACGGCGCGGGGCTTCTGATCGCCCTTTTACTTGGAAAACAATTACCTATAGATAAAAAGAAGGAACTACATCATGAATCAGCTGACCAAAGAACAGCGTGACGCCAACGTCCGCTACCTGCTGGAAAAGACTACCCCCTACACCTTTGAGGATCTTGTGACCATCGTGGAGCTTCTGCGGTCCGAGGGCGGCTGTCCCTGGGACATGGAGCAGACCCACAAGTCCATTCGCAACGACTTCATCGAGGAGACCTACGAGGTCATCGAGGCCATCGACACCGAGGATCCCGTCCTGCTCCGGGAGGAGCTGGGCGACGTGCTGTTGCAGGTGGTCTTCCACGCCCGCATCGAGCAGGAGAAGGACGTCTTCGGCATGGAGGAGGTCTCCAACGACATCTGCGCCAAGCTCATCCACCGCCATCCCCACGTGTTCGGAACCGTCGAGGTGGAGAACTCCGCCGAGGTACTGAAGAACTGGGAGGCCATCAAGGGGGAGGAGAAGCAGAGAGTCACCGTCACCGACAAGCTCCGCGCCATCCCTCCCATGTACCCCGCCCTCATGCGGGCCCAGAAGGTGGGCAAGAAGGCCGCCTGCTTCGATTTCGCCAACGCCGACGAGGTCTACAGGAAGCTGGACGAGGAGATCGCCGAGGTGAAGGCCGCCGCCGCAAGCGGAGACCAAGCCGCTGTGGAGGAGGAGCTGGGCGACCTGCTCTTGACCGTTACGTCCTTGGCTCGCAAGCTGGGGGTCAAGTCCGAGGAGGCTCTGTACCACGCTACCAACAAGTTCATCGACCGCTTTGAGAAGGTGGAGAACGCCGTCATGGACGCGGGGAAGGATATGGAGACTTTGACCATGGCCGAGCTGGATGAGATCTGGGACGGGATCAAGCACAAGCATGAGTAAGACCACCCACACCCCCCTCAACCCTGCCGCCACCCTCCGCCACACCCGGGACACCCGCTTCAAGACCGCCCGGCTGAGCCTGGTCTGGGTCTTTCCCGCCGACGCCGAGGCCTCGCCCTTGACCACGCTCCTGTTCGGCATCTACCGTCGGGGGAGCGAGCATTACCCCCGCCTGGCCCTCCTCAACCGCCGATTGGACGAGCTGTACGGCACTACCCTCACCATCCGCAACTACCTCTACGGAGACAGCCACGTGGTGGTCTACACCGCCGAGATGCCCGAGCGGGATTTCCTGCCCCCCGCCGACGCCCACATGGACATTCCGGGCGGGGTCTTGGAGCTACTGGCGGATATGGTCCTGCGCCCTCTGCGGGAGACAAACGGCAATCTCCGCGCCGACGCCGTGGAGAAGGAGAAGCAGTCCCTGTGCGACAGCCTCCGCTCCCTCCGCAACGACACCCGCGCCTACGCGGGCAACCGCCTCCGCGAGATCATGTGCGGTGGCGAACCCTACGGCATCTCCATCGGAGGCACCGTGGAGCAGGTGACCGCCATCACCCCCGCGCAGGTGACGGCCCACCATAAGAGCCTGCTCTCCCGCGCCCGCCTGGAGGTGTTCTACACCGGACGGGCTACCGAGGACGAGGTGAAAGCGGCATGGGATGCCGCCTTTGGCGGGTGGGAGCCCGCGCCCCTGTGCCTGTCCGACACGCCTCCCCATCAGCCCCCCGAGACCCCCCGCGCCCACATCGAGGACATGGAGGTCTCCCAGGGCAAGCTCTGCATAGGCTGGTCCTGCGGGGAGAATTTCACCACTCTGCGGGAGGATCCCGACACCCTGGCCGCCTACGCGGTCTGCAACGAGCTGTTCGGGGTCATGCAAAGCTCTCTGCTCTTCCGCCGCGTGCGGGAGGAGCTGGGGCTGTGCTACTTCTGCGATTCCGCCCTGGATATGACCAAGGGCATCCTGTGGGTGTCCTGCGGCATCCGTCCCGACAAGCGGGAGGAGGCCGAGGCCGCCATCCGCGCCGAGCTGACCGCCATCCAAAAGGGGGAAATCACCCCCGCCGACGTGGAGCTGGCCAAACTCTCCTTGCAGAACGCCTACCGCCAGATGGGGGACAGCCAGTCCTCCCTGGAGGTCTTCGCCCTGAACCGTCTGCTCAACGGCACGGGAGACACCCCCGAGGCCGAGCTTTCCCGCATCATGGCGGTGACCCCCGCCGATGTGGCGCGGGTAGCCACCAGCTTTCAGCCCGACACGGTATTCTTCCTCAACGGCACCGCCGGCGGGGAAGGGGAGGAGGACTGCGATGACTGATCCCATCCTGCATACCTGTGAGCGCCTGGAGGAGGGCTATAGCGAGACTCGGCTCCCCTGTGGGCTGCGGGTTCTGGTCTGCCCCAAGGATCGGGCCACCTACCACGCCGCCGTGACCGTGGGCTACGGCTCCCTGGACCGCTTCGCGGGGGAGAAAGCTCTCCCCATGGGCACCGCCCATTTCCTGGAGCATAAGATGTTCGAGCGGGACCCCGACCGCTTTGGCGGCAGCGACAGCTACGACGACGATTTCGCCGCCTGCGGCGCCGAGTCCAACGCCTACACCTCCCACGACCGCACCGTCTACTACTTCTCCTGCACCGACCGTTTTCCCGACGCCCTGGCGGCTCTTTTGTCCATGGTGTCCGAGCTGTACGTCACCTCCGAGTCGGTGGCGAAGGAGCGGGATATCATCGCCGAGGAGATCCGCATGAACGCCGACGACCCCTGGGAGACCTGCTGCTCCGCCGCCCGCACGGCCCTGTTCGGGAAGCACCCCGTCCAGGAGGAGATCTGCGGCAGTGAGACCTCCCTCCGCCGTATCACCCCCGCCGTCCTGCGGGAGGCCTTCGACACCTTCTACCGCCCCGACAACATGATCCTGACGGTCTGCGGACGGGTGGACCCCGATGAGGTCTGTGCCTTCGTCCAAGAGGTTATGGAGCGCTTCACTCCCAAGGAGGGGAAGGATCTGTCCGCTCCCTCCCCCCGCATCAAGGTCAAGCCCGACGTCTTTACGGCCCGCGCTACCACCCACCGCCCCGTGTCCAAGCCTCTCTTCTGCATCGGGATCAAGTGTCCCGACCTACCCGTGGGCAGGGAAGCGCTGTGGCGCAGGGATCTGACGGTGTCGGTGCTGTGCGAGACTCTGTTCTCCCACGCGGGAGACTTTTACAGCGACCTCTTTGAGCGGGGCCTGGTCAGCCCCGGTATGTCCTACGGTTACCTGGTGGGAGATTCCCCCCGCCTGCCCGCCAAGCTGGCTTACGGTTACTTTGACCTGTCGGGGGAGAGCGACTGCCCCGAGGCCGTGTTCGAGGAGCTTCGTTCCTTCGTGGAGCGTGTCCGTGAGCGCGGCATCCCCGAGGAGGATTTTTCACGCGCCAAGCGCATCCTCTACGCCGAGTTCGTGGCCAGCTTTGACACCACCGAGGATATCGCCTCCCTCCTGGGCAGCTACGCCGCCGACGGCCTCTGCGCCTACGACCTCCCCGACGCGCTGGCGAGCATCACCCTGCAAGACGCGTGGGAGCTGTTCGATAAGACCTTCCGCGACAGTCAATATACCCTGTCGGTAGTCCTCCCCACGGAGGCGGCCGACTGATCCCTGTGGGATCGGAAAGGAAAAATCTATGAGTACCACAGTATCCTTCCCCGGCCTGGGCATCGGCGAATTCTCGGTGGACCGCGTGGCCTTCGAGATCTTCGGCAAGCCCATCTACTGGTACGGCGTCATCATCATGCTGGGCATCGTGGCCGCCTTCGCCCACGCCCTGATCCGCTCCAAGCGGGAGGGCTTCACCACCGACGACGTGCTGGATATGGGCATTTTCACCGTTCTGTTTGGCGTCCTCGGCGCCCGTCTTTACTACGTGGTGACCACCCTGGATACCCACGAATACAAGGATTTCATTGACGTCATCGCCGTCTGGGAGGGTGGTCTTGCCATCTACGGCGGCATCATCGCGGGCTGTACCGCTCTGGTGCTGACGGCGGTATACAAGAAGATCAACCCCCTGAAGGTCATGGACGCCGTAGCCCCCGGCGTCATGCTGGCCCAGGCCATCGGCCGTTGGGGCAACTTCATGAACGGAGAGGCCTTCGGCTACGAGGTGGCCGAGGGGAGCCCTCTCTACCCCTTCCGCATGGGTCTGATCTCGGACTACACCCACACGGGCAGTACCATGCACTACTACCATCCCACCTTCCTCTACGAGTCCCTGTGGAACATCGCGGGCTTCGTGTTTATCTGCCTCATCTACCGCAAGAAGAAGTTCAACGGTCAGATGGCCCTCACCTACTTCGCCTGGTACGGTTTTGGCCGATTCTTCATTGAGGGTCTGCGTACCGACAGCCTGTACGTGGGTCCCTTCCGCATCTCCCAGGTGGTGGGTCTTGTTTGCTTCGTGGCGGGCGTGACCCTCATGGTAGTCGGATCGGTCCTGACCCGAAACGGTAAGCTTGACAAGTGGCTGACCGTCCGCTGGGCGGAGGCCGTTCCCGCCGAGGGGGAGCCTGTTCCCGCCGAGGGGGAGCCTGTTCCCGCCGAGGGGGAGGCTGTGACCGAGGAGGCCTCCGAGGATGAGGATACCGTTTCTGCCGAGACCGAGACCGACGGCGATCTCTCCGCCGATCCCGTAGGGGAGGAGTCTCCCCTTCCTCCCGACGACGGAGAGGATACCGTCGCGAAGAATACCGACACACATGAAAAAGGAGAATAAGATCATGGCCAATATCATTGACGGAAAAGCCATCTCCGCCGCCGTCCGCGGGGAGATCAAGGAGAATACCCGAAAGTTCATTGCCGAGACCGGTATCACCCCCGGTCTGGCGGTCATCATCGTAGGCACCGACCCCGCCTCCCAGGTCTACGTCCGCAACAAGCGTCGCGCCTGTGAGGAGGTGGGCTTCTACTCCGAGGCCTACGAGCTGCCCGAAGCCTCCACTCAAGCCGAGCTGGAGGCCCTGGTGGACAAGCTCAACGCCGACCCCGCCATCCACGGCATCCTCTGCCAGCTGCCCCTTCCCAAGCATCTGAACGAGGAGTCCATTCTGCTCCGTATCGACCCCAAAAAGGACGTGGACGCGTTCCATCCTTACAATGTCGGTAGGATCATGATCGGAAATCAGAAGTTCCTCCCCTGCACCCCCGCAGGCGTTATGGAGCTGATTCGCCGCTCGGGCATCGACTGCACCGGTCGAGAGTGCGTGGTGGTGGGCCGCTCCAACATCGTGGGCAAGCCCATGGCCATGCTCCTGCTCCAAGCCAACGGCACTGTGACGGTCTGCCACAGCCGTACCAAGGATCTCTCCGAGGTGACCCGCCGCGCCGATATTCTGGTGGTGGCCATCGGCAAGGCCGACTTTGTCACGGGGGATATGGTCAAGGAGGGTGCCGTGGTCATCGCCGTGGGCATGAACCGCCGCGCGGACGGCAAGCTCACGGGTGACGTGGACTTCGCCACCGTGGCGCCCAAGGCCTCCTACATCACCCCCGTTCCCGGCGGTGTGGGCCCCATGACCATCACCATGCTCATGCAGAATACCCTGACCGCCGCCACCGAGGCGGCCTCCAAGTGAGGATCCTCCATGGCGAAGACCATCACATGGCGCATCCCTGCCGAGGAGCCTACGCATACCGTTACCTATTCGCTGAACAAATTCACGGGGAAAATGACCGTGACCCTGGACGGGGACGAGTTTATCCTGTCCGCGGGTTTTCTGTCCCTAAAGGCCGCCCGCCGAGAGCCTTTCCGCATCGTGGATGGGGAGGGAGAGGCCGAGCAGGCCATCCTTGTGGTGGATCAGAAGGGACGGGCGACGCTTTTGTTCCGGGCGAAAGAGGTTGCGCCGGAGCAATAAATTGGGGTTTATTGGTCTGACGGAACAAAATGCCCCGCTTCTCGCGATGACTCCCCCA
>JAGAIH010000495.1 GCA_017626655.1 Clostridia bacterium
CCCATTGCGGTCAATATCTTCCCCTCGGGGGACGGCTATGACCCCGAGGGCATCCCGGCGGGCCGCGTCCCCTTCATGACCCTGTCGCAGGATTCCCCCATCACCCTCACCGCCCTCAAGCGGACCGAGGATGGCACCGACTGGCTGGTGCGCCTCTTCAACCCCACCGCCGCCGAGGCCTCGGTCACGGTGAAGTGCCCCTCCCTCGACATCTGCGAGACCCTGACCCTCGACGTATACGAGGCCGATACCTACCGTGTCCGCGACGGCAAGCTCCTCCCCTGCCGCATGGACGAAAAGCTTTGATTCCATCATCCCCCATCCCCTGCCTCGGCGGGGGATGTTTTTTTTGCCCGCGGAATGTAAAAAAATCGTTTCCCGAAGGAAAAGTTTCGTAATACCACTTGCATATTTCCTCAAAATGTAATATAATAAAAAGGTGTATAAGGAAAAGTCTTGCCGTAGGAGGTGTTCGGTTGAAGCGTCATATACTTTTGGATATCATCAAGGAGAGAGACTGCGCCGTTCTGGGCTATGGGATCTCCAACCGACCTCTGGTGGAGTGGCTGACCGCCCATGGCGCAAAAAGCGTCACGGTGCGTGATCGCCGTTCCCCCGAGGACATGGAAAAGAGCGGGGACACCGCCCGCCTGAGGGCCCTCGGCGCGCGCCTTGTTTGCGGTGAAGGCTACCTCAAGGACCTGACCGAGGGGATCATCTTCCGCTCCCCCGGCATCCGCCCCCACCTGCCCGAGATTCAGTCCGCCGTAGAGGCGGGAGCCGTCCTCTCCTCCGAGATGGAGCTGTTCCTGGCCCTCACCGAGGCGAAGGTCATCGCCATCTCCGGCTCGGACGGTAAGACCACCACCACAACCCTCACCTCCCTCATCCTGGAGGAGGCCTGCAAACGGAAGGGTACGGGCAAGGTCTACCTGGGCGGCAACCTGGGCACCCCCCTTCTTCCCTTCGTAGAGGACATGACCCCCGACGACTTCGCCGTGGTGGAGCTGTCCAGCTTCCAGCTCATGACCATGGGCGAAGGGGCGGGCGTGACCCGCGGGGCCTTGACCAACATCACCCCCAACCACCTCAACTGGCACACCGACATGGCCGAATATATTTCCGCCAAAACCCACCTCTTGGGCGGTGAGATCCCCCCCGAGGCCGCCGTCTTGAACGTGCGGGACGAAAATACCCGCCGTATCGGTGAGGACTTGACTATCCCCGTGACCTGGTTTACGGGCGAAACGGATCTGCCCCAAGGCTACCTCCCCGATAAGGTGGATCGCAAGCGAGGCGACACCGCTGTCTATGAGCGGCAGGGAACCGTCGTCTTCGTCACCCCTCATGAGGGGAGCGTGACCGAGACTCCTGTATTGGATATTGCCCGCATCCGCATCCCCGGACGGCATAATGTGGAGAACTTCATGACCGCCATCGCCCTGACCTATGGCTACGCCTCCCCCGCCGACGTGGAGGCCGTGGCCGACTCCTTCCTCGGTGTCCCCCACCGCCTGGAGCTGGTGCGGGAGATCCCCCGTGAGGGCGGCGCCATCCGCTTCTACAACAGCTCCATCGACTCCTCCCCCACCCGCACCCTGGCGGCTCTCTCGGCCATGACCGAGATGAATGCCCGCGAGGGACGCAGGGCCCCCGCCGTCATCTGCGGCGGACAGGATAAGCACATCCCCTTCGCCCCCCTGGCCGAGGGCCTCTGCCGCTACGCCTCCCGCGTCATTATCACGGGTGAGGCAAGGGATCAGATCCTGACTGCCCTGCGCGATTGCCCCGATTTCGATCCCGCAAGGCTCCCCGTCACGGTCATCCCCGACTACCGCGAGGCTATGAGGACCGCCTGCGAGACCGCCTCCGACGGCGATACAATCCTCCTCTCCCCCGCCTGTACCAGCTTCGACGCCTTCAAGAACTTTGAGGAGCGGGGCGAGGTGTTCCGTGCGTTGGTCAAGAGCCTGTAAGGGATCGACGGCCGACCGTAATCAAGAAAACAAACAGAATCACAATAGAAAGGACACACACATGACACTCAAGGAACTCATCGTCTCCATCTCCGGCATCATGTCGGTCAGCGGAAACGAGCGCAAGAACCGTGAAGCCCTGCAAAAGCTCATCGGCGGTGCCTTTGACGAGTACCGTACCGATGCCCTGGGCAATCACCTCTTCATTAAGAAGTGCGGCCGCAAGAACGCTCCCGTCATCCTGGTGGATACCCACTTCGACGAGATCGGCATGATGGTCACCGGCATCAAGGAGGGTGGCTTCGTCACCGTCACCAACATCGGCGGCGTGGACACCCGCATCCTCCCCGCGTCCGAGGTCATCATCTACGGTAAGGAGCCCATCCACGGCGTCTTCGCCGCCAAGGCCCCCCACCTCTCCACCGCCGCCGACATGGAAAAGCTCACCCCCCTCTCGGAGATGCTCATCGACACGGGCTACCCCAAGGAGGAGCTGGAGGAGCTCTGCCCCCTGGGCACCCCCGTAGGCTTCAAGCCCATCTACGCCGACCTTCTGAACGAGTGCCTGGCGGGCAAGGCCTTCGACGATAAGGCCTGCGGCGCCTGCGCCGTCTTCGGCATCGATGCCGTCCAGCGCAAGGATCTGGCGGGTGATATCTACTTCCTCTTCTCGGCCTTCGAGGAGACCGGCATGACCGGCGCCCGTGTGGCGGGCTTCGGCATTCGTCCCGACTACGCTCTGGTGCTGGATGTGACCCACGCCTCGGTCCCCGAGGCCAAGGACCGCTACCTCCCCGAGTTCGGCTCGGGCGTGGCTATCGCCGCCTCCCCCGTTACCAACCGCAGACTGACCCGCCTGGTCACCGACCTGTGCCGCAACGGCAACGTCCCCTTCACGGTGGACGCCTGCCCCGGCAGCACCGGCACCAACGCCAACGTCCTGGGCATCGCCGCCGACGGCATTCCCACCGCCCTGTGCAGTCTGCCCCTGAAGTCCATGCACACCTGCTGCGAGGTGCTGTCCATGGAGGATGCCCGCGCCCTGGCTCGGGTGGTATCCCTGTTCATCAAGTCTAAAGAGATCGCGGAGGTGTTTGGAAAATGAGATATGTCGGTATTGATCTGCTTCGCGAGCTGACCCTCTGCTTCGGCCCCTCGGGCTGTGAGGATGCTGTCCGCTCCTTCATCATTGACCAGATCAAGGGTGACTGCGACAGCTACACCGTGGACAAGGCGGGCAACCTCATCGCCGTCATCCGCGGCCGCGGTCTGGACTACGATAAGAAGGCCCCCCGCCGCCTCATGCTCTCGGCCCATATGGACGAGGTAGGCTTTATGGTCACCGCCATCACCGAGGAGGGCTACCTCAAGTTCGGCACTGTGGGCGGTATCGACCCAAGAGTCATGTGCGGCCGCCACGTCCTGGTGGGCGACGACAAGCGCCGGATCCACGGTGTCATCGCCTCCAAGGCCATCCATCTCCAGACTCCCGAGGAGCGCACCAAGGCCACTCCCGTCAAGAATATGTACATCGACATCGGCGCCAAGGACGCCGAGGACGCGAAGAAGTACGTTTCGGTGGGCGACTACGCCGTGTTCGATTCGGAGTTCGTCACCTTCGGCAAGGATAACGGCCGCATCAAGGCCAAGGCCTTGGACGACCGTGCGGGCTGTGCCGCCCTCATCGAGGTCATGCGGGATCTCCGCCGCGCCCCCTGCGATATGCCCTTCGACGTCTGCTTCGCCTTCACCACCTGTGAGGAGGTAGGGATTTCGGGCGCCAACGTGGCCGCCTTTGAGATCGCCCCCGACAACGCCATCATTCTGGAGGCCACCGCCGTCAACGACCTCCCCGGCGCGGGACGGAGCTTCGTCTCCACCCAGGGCGAGGGCGGTACCCTGTCCCTCTGCGACCGCGGCACGGTCTACGACATGGGCTTCATCGACTTCGCCCGTCAGACCGCCGAGCAGAACGGCCTGAAGTGCCAGCTCAAGCAGGCCTTCACGGGCGGTACCGACGCCGCCCACATCCAGAGGAGCCTCGCGGGCGTCCGCGTCCTGGGCCTCTCGCTCCCCACCCGCTACATCCACAGCGCCTCCAACGTGGCCCTCTACGAGGACTTCGAGCAGACCTGGAAGCTGGTGGTGGCTATGATCCGCAACTGGAAGCTGGATTGATGGTCATGAGGGAACGGCCTCCGGCGGCTTATGAACCTCGCACTGCATGCAGTGCATGAAAAAAGGTTCTAAGAACTCCAAAAAACTTTCAAAAAATTTCCTATATGCCAAGGGAAACCGACACCAAGAGCCATCTTGGTGAGCCACATGGGGCCCCTGTCTCGCTACGGCTCGGTCACACCGCGGCTCTGCCCGCCACCGGCGGCCATTCACTACCGCGGTGCCGCTTCGCTACCCATTGCGCTATTTTGGGGAACGTCTTCCACCTAAACAGGGCGATAAACCCAAATATGAGATCCCGCCGAGTACAACTATGAATATACGGAGGAAAAATATATGCTCAACCTGATGAAAACTCTCACCGCCACCTGCGGTATTTCCGGCCGTGAAAAGGCCATTTCGGACAAGCTTTTGACCCTGGTCGCCCCTCTGGCCGATAAGTGCGGGAGCGACGCCATGGGCAACCTCATCGCCGTCAAGTACGGCACCGCCCCCGAGGCCGACCGCAAGAAGGTCATGCTCTGCGCCCACATGGACGAGATCGGCTTCCTCGTGACCTACATCGAGGACAGCGGCTTCATCCGCGTCAATCCCATCGGCGGTATCAACTGGGTCGCCGCCGCCTTCACCGAGGTGACCTTCGGTAGCGGTCTGAAGGGTATCCTCGTCCCCGAGACGGGCACCGCCCCCGCCGATCTGAAGGCCGAGAAGTGCTACATCGACATCGGCGCCAAGGATAAGAAGGAGGCCGAGCGCAAGGTCAAGATCGGTGACTACTGCGCCCTCTCGGGCGGTATCACCCGCCTCCTGGGCCGCCGCATCGCGGGCAGACCCCTGGACGACCGCATCGGCTGTGCCGTGCTCATCAAGATCGCCGAGGCTCTGAAGGAGACCCCCGTGGCCGATGACGTGTACCTCGTCTTCTCGGTCCAGGAGGAGGTAGGTGTCCGCGGCGCCAAGACCGCCACCTTCGGCATCACCCCCGATATCGGCATCGCCTACGACGTCACCGGTACCGGCGACAGCGCGGGCGCCAAGCCCATGGCCTGCTCGGTGGGCGGGGGCGCGGCCATCAAACTGAAGGATAGCTCTGTCATCTGCGACTATGAGCTGACCCAGGAGCTCGCCGCCGTTTCCAAGGAGAACGACATCAAGCACCAGTTCGAGATCCTCGCCGCCGGCGGTACCGATACCTCCGCCATGCAGATGAGCGGCGCGGGTGTCAAGGCCGCCGCCCTCTCCATCCCCACCCGCTACATCCACTCGGGCGTGGAGATGCTGGATCTCAACGACGCCGAGGCCTGCGTGGAGCTGACCGTGGCGTGGCTGAGAAAGTAAGGGGAACGTGCCTTCGGCGACCAGAACCTTTCTTAAAAGAAAGGTTCTGGACTCCAAAGAACTTTACAAAAAGTCATCTTAATAGGAGAAACAAACATGAAACGTGCATTGAGAATCCTTCTTTGCATTGTTGCCGCCTTTGCCTTGCTGTACCTGATCGGCTTTGGCTGGCTCATGTCGCATATGGAGAACGAATCGCAGATGGTGTGGCTGTTTCTCGGCACGTCGCTTCTATTTGCTACGGTCTTCGTCCTGCTGTGGGAGCTGTACCTGCACAGCAAGCAAGAAGCTCGGGAGCTGTCCGAGCGTGTTGACGAGCTGGAGGCAGAGATCAGACGACTGAAAAAGCAGGAAGAATCCCAAGAATAACCCACAAATCTGTTCACAATAAGGAGCCTCCCATGACCCCCACCCTCATCCAAAAAATCTTCACCGACACTGCTTATATCCGCGTCGGCGGCTCCCCCGAGGAGCTCAAGGCCGCCGAGTACATCCGCGATATCTGCGCCTCTTTTGGCGCAACCGCCACCATCGAGGAGTTCGACGTCCAGATGGCCACCATGCATGAGGACACCCTCACCGTGGACGGCGTTTCCATCCCCTGTAAGGGCTACCTCAACGCGGGCTCCCATGAGGTGGAGGATCCCCTCTACTATCTGGCGGGGAAGGACAAGTACGCTCTGGAGGGTTGCCGCGGCAAGATCGTGATGTTCGACGGCTATCTGGGCTACTGGCGCTACCGCGACCTGTTGGAGAACGGTGCCGTGGGCATCATCACCTACGACGGAAGCGTCAACTACGCCGACCGCAACATCGACCGCCGCGAGCTCCGCGCCATGGTGAGCGAGGGCGTGGACAAGATCCCCTGCGTCAACATCAACGCCAAGGATGCTGTCTCCCTCATTAAGGGTAACGCCAAGACCGCCAAGATCACCCTCTCCCAGGACGAGTACGTGGGCAAGTCCCGCAACGTGATTCTCGACCTCCCCGGTGAATCCGACGAGGTGATTATCTTCACCGCCCACTACGATTCCACCTCCCTCTCCGAGGGCGCCTACGACAATATGTCGGGTTCTGTGGGCCTGCTGGCTTTGGCCGAGTATTTCACTACCCATGCCCACAAGCGCACCCTGCGCTTCGTCTGGTGCGGTAGCGAGGAGCGGGGACTTCTCGGCTCCAAGGCGTACTGTGCTGACCACGAGGATGCCCTTCCTGCCATCAAACTCTGTATCAATCTGGACATGATCGGCTGTACCATGGGCCACCTCATCGCCTGCTGTACCTCCGAGGAGGCCGCCGTCTCCTACATCAGCTACCTGGGCCGCGAGCTGGGTACCCTCATCGACCCCTACCAGGAGGTCTACTCCAGCGACTCCACCCCCTTCGCCGACAAGGGTATCCCCGCCATCTCCTTTGCCCGCGTCTCCCCCCGTGAGGCGGCCACCATCCACAACAGCTACGATACCGCCGAGATCATCAAGGTGGAGAATATGGAGACCGACATCGCCCTCATCACAGTCTTCGCCGAGCGCATGGCCAACGCCGTGTTCTGCCCCATCCGCAAGGAGATTCCCGACAATATTAAGGAGAAGATCGACGAGTATCTTTGTCGGAAGCGCAAGAAATAACCCATCCACGCGACACTGAAAAAGGAGTTCCCATGCAGACTGTTATCACCTACCCCTACATCGCCCCCCGTCGTCGCATCTTGGTGACATCGGATATCCACGGCCACGCCGCGTGGCTGAAAAACGCCTTGGCCGCGGCGGATTTTGGCCGAGACGATCTCTTGATTGTGGTGGGGGATCTGGTGGAAAAGGGACCCGACAGTCTGGGAACTGTCCGCGCCGTCATGGAGTTGTGCCGCAAGGGACAGGCTATGGCGACCATGGGCAACGTGGATAAGTGGCGGCTTCATTTCTATCAAACTATGGCTGACAAAGCCGACGAGAAATTAGCATCAGATCTGTTCGACTATACCCTCACGAGCCGTGAGTGGTGGGGCGGGAGCTTCTACAAGGAAATGGCGGCCGAGTCGGGCTGTCCCGTGGATTCTCCCACTGACATTCTCGCCCATTGCCGCAAGGTGCTGGACGACCATAAAGCCGAACTGGATTTTCTGGACAGTCTGCCCACCGTCCTGATGGCAGGGAAGTATATCTTTGTCCACGGCGGTTTGCCCTCCTCCGATCTTGCCGATGCCAAGGAGGCCGACGGCTTTTCCCTGCTTAAGCGGGATTGGTACTTAAACGAGGTGCGGGAGAAGAACCTGCGCTTTGAACCGTACGTAATGGCAGGGCATTTTCCAACAGCCTTATTCGACGACAAGATCTGTTGCCTGAACCCCATTGTGGACACCGCGCATCACGTGATTTGCATGGATGGCGGTTGTGGGATCAAGACCGAAGGGCAGCTCAATCTCTTAATACTCCCGAGCATAGAGAGCGATGGCTCCGAAGCAGAATGGGTCGCATGGGACGACCTGCCTACCGTCCGCGCTTTGGACGGGCAAGCTGAAAGCTCCGACCCCTTCAATATGCATTGGGGTGATTGTGCCGTCCAAGCCATAAAAAAAGAGGGAGACTGTACCCTCGTGGAGCATACCCGCACGGGACGGAGGCTGTGGGCCCCGACCGACTATCTGTACGCCGACGGCACCCGATGCGAGGATGTGACCGACTACCGTCTACCCGTACAGACGGACGATACCCTGTCTCTCATCCGCTCCACCCACCGTGGGCACATCGTCAAGAAAAACGGTACCGTTGGGTGGTATTGCGGAAAAATTGAACCCGTTTCATAAATCAGCAGCATAATAAAAAGGATTACATATCATGCACATTTCCGATAAAATCAAAACCCTCACCGCCGAGGCCGAAATCGCCCTCGCCCCCTACTTCGCCGAGATCGACCGCATCTCCTTTGAGAACACCGAGCGGGTCATGGACGCCTTCCGCGAGCATCGCGTGGCCATGACCAACTTCGACGGCACCAGCGGCTACGGCTACGACGACCGAGGACGCGACGTCCTGGACGAGATCTGGGCCGAGGTCATGGGCGCGGAGGCCGCCATCGTCCGCCATCAGATCGTCAGCGGTACTCACGCCCTCACCATCGGCCTCTTCGGCATCCTGCGCCCCGGCGACACCATGCTGTCGGTGGCGGGCAAGCCCTACGACACCCTGGAGGAGGTCATCGGCCTGTGCGGTACCCCCGGCAACGGCTCTCTCCGTGATTTCGGAGTGGACTACGACCAGGTGGACCTCACCGAGGACGGCCACTTTGACTACGAGACCATCGAGCGCAAGCTGAATGAGCTAGGTGACAAGGCCAAGATGGTCTTCGTCCAGCGCTCCAAGGGCTACCTCAACCGCAAGACTCTGTCGGTCCCCGAGATCGGGGAGCTGGCCGATTTCGTCCACCGTGTGTCCCCCCACAGCTTCGTGGTGGTGGACAACTGCTACGGCGAATTCGTGGAGACCGTGGAGCCTACGGCCGTGGGCGCCGACCTCATCATCGGCTCCCTCATCAAGAACCCCGGCGGCGGCATGGCTGAGACCGGCGGCTACCTGGCGGGTACCAAGCGGGCCGTGGAGCTTTGCTCCTACCGCCTGACCTCCGTGGGCGTGGGCGGCGAGGTAGGCGCCACCTTTGGCCATAACAAGTCCTTCTACAAGGGCCTGTTCTACGCTCCCCACACCACCGCCCAAGCACTCAAGACCGCCCACCTGGCGGCCTACGTCTTCAACGCACTGGGCTACGCCGTGGAGCCCGCCTGGAACGAGGTGCGCCACGACATCATCCAGTCGGTGATCACAGGCTCTGCCGAGGGGCTCTGCGCTTTCTGCCGAGGCATCCAGGCAGGCTCCCCCGTGGATTCCCACGTCACCCCCGAGCCCTGGGCCATGCCCGGCTACAACGATCCCGTCATCATGGCGGCAGGTGCCTTCACCCAAGGCTCCTCCATCGAGCTGTCCGCCGACGGACCCCTCCGCCCCCCCTACACCGCCTTCTTCCAGGGCGGCCTCACCTACGAGAGCGGCAAGCTGGCCATCATGTCGGCCGCCGATGCGGTGCTGGGTCAGTGAGTTCAAACCCACTTGACAATTCCATCCTATAATTATCCCAAAGACCAATCCGTAATCAGGAGATCAAACCATGAAACATCCCACCGTCTCCCGCCTTATCTGCGCCCTGCTGGCTCTCTGCCTGCTCTGCGGCGGTCTCGTCGCCTGCAAGGACAGCAGCGAGATCCCCGAGGGCTACCAGTACGCCACCTGTAAGGGGGAGTATTTCCTCCTCTTTATCCCCACCCAGTGGACGGTCAATACCGCCAGCGGCATCTCGGGCGGCAGCTACTCCCTCCTGGAGGGTACCGCCGTTTCCATGACGGAGGTCCCCTTCGATAAGCCCTCGGTGGAGGGCGAGGCCGATACCACCGCCTCCCTGGCGGATTTCTTCGCCGCCCACATGGCCGAGATCAGCACCCTCAAGGGCTATAACGCCGAGAAGGAGTTCGACGCCACCCTGGGCAGCTACAAGGCCAAGGACATCACCTATTCCGCAGTCATGGGCGAGGACACCTACCGCTACCGCCAGGTGCTGACCAAGGTCTCGGGACGGTTCTACCTCTTCACCTACACCTCCAAGGCCGATTCCTTTGACCAGTGGCTGGATACCGTGGACGTGATCCTGGAGAACGTGGTCTTCACCGCCTACCCCTTTGAGGGAAGTGAGGACGAAAAGAAGATCCCCGCCGTGGATGCCCCCGCTGGCATGAAGCTGGTGACGGGCAACGACGTGGCCTACCGCTTCTTCGCCCCCGAGTCCTGGAAGATCGGTGACGCCGAGGCCGCCGCCCTGGTCTACGCCTCCGAGACCGACCGCTCCAACGTCACGGTCATGGGCTACTCCGCCCCCGACGGCTACAGCGTGGCCAACTACTGGGAGGACACCGAGAAGTACTACAAGGATACCTTGAAGGACTATACCCTCATCGGTGAGCCCACCCAGTCCGAGATGGGGGGCAAGAAGGCCACCGTCTACGAGTACACCTACTCCCTGGGCGGCGTGACCTACAAGTGCCGCCAGTCCATCTGCGTCTTCGGCTACATGATCGTGGTCATGACCTACACCGCCCTGCCCGAGAACTACGACGCCCACCTGGCCGAGGCCGAGCAGATGCAGGCGGAGCTGACCTTTAGACGGTAAATTGCAGGGCATCTCTAAAAACTCCCAATGCTCACACCCATGTAACAAATTTATGTTATAATAAGGGAAACCAAGCAAAGGAGCAAAAGAAATGGG
>JAGAIH010000496.1 GCA_017626655.1 Clostridia bacterium
ACTACCAGCTGGCCCGCATGGAGACCTTCTCCTTTATGCCCGACGTGTCCGAGCTGTCGGATCCCGAGGTGCGGGCATGGATGGCGGAAAGAATGTGGAGCCTTACCGTTGAAAATCCTCTCCCCCTGGTGGGCTTCATCGCCACCCTCCTGGTGGTGCTGATCGCCATGGCCACTTTCCGCTCCCCCGCCGTGGCCCTCATGCCCGACGTCACCGTCAAGCCCCTGCGCTCCAAGGCCAACGCCATCATCAACCTGGCGGGCACCGCCGGCGGTATCCTGGTCCTGGCCCTGGGTATCGTCTTCGCCACCTCCAAGAAGCTCTATATGTCCTACACGGGCTACGTCCTGGCCGTGGTCTGCATCATGCTGACGGGCCTTGTGATCTTCCTGCTCTGCGTCAAGGAGAAGAAGTGGGCCGCCGAGATGGAGGAGGAATCCAACCGCCTGGGCATCGACGCCGTCGTAGAGTCCGACGGTCAGACCGTCACCAAGGGCAAGCTCTCCCGCCCCGAGCTTTGCTCCCTGCTCTTGATCCTGGCCTCCGTCGCCCTGTGGTACATCGGCTACAACTCCATCACCAGTAAGTATTCGGTCTACGCCACCAACATCCTGGGCTTTGACTACAACCTCACCCTCATCATCGCCCAGGCCGCCGCCATTATCTCCTACATCCCCGTGGGCATCATCTCCTCCAAGGTGGGCCGCCGTAAGACCATCCTCTTCGGCGTGGCCATCCTCGCCACCGCCTTCTTCGCGGGTCACTTCATCACCCCCGATATCCCTTCGGCCATCATGTATCCCATCTTCATCCTCGCGGGTATCGGCTGGGCCTCCATCAACGTCAACTCCTTCCCCATGGTGGTGGAGCTGGCCCGCGGCGGCGACGTGGGTAAGTACACGGGCTACTACTACACCGCCTCCATGGCCGCCCAGATCGTAGCCCCCATCCTGTCGGGCCTGCTCTACGATCTCATCGGTATGCGTAACGTCTTCTTCCTCTTCGGCGCGGCCTTCGTGGTCTTCTCCTTCATCACCATGTTCTTCGTCCGTCACGGTGATTCCAAGCCCATCGAGAAGAAGTCTGTCCTGGAGAGCCTGGACGCGGGGGATGACTGATGATCTTCCTGTATATCCTTCTCATCCTCCTCTGCGCGCTCTGCGCCCTGGCCGTCCTTCTTGGATCCCTCTACCTCTTCATCTTCGTCCGTCCCCGGGCCAAGACTCCGCCGAAGCCCCTCCTCTGTGAGTACGCCCACCGCGGCCTTCACGGCGGCGGCATCCCCGAGAACTCCCTCCCCGCCTTTGAAAAGGCCTGCCAAAACGGCCATGGCATCGAGCTGGATGTTCAGCTTTCTGCTGACGGCGTCGTAGTGGTCTTCCACGACGATACACTGAAGCGCATGACGGGGAAGGACGCCAAGGTCAAGGACCTCACGCTCTGCGAGCTTCAGCGCCTCTCCCTGGACCGCACCGAGGAGACCATCCCCACCTTTGAGGAGGTGCTGAGGCTGGTGAACGGCCGCGTTCCCCTTTTGGTGGAGCTGAAGGGCGAGGACTTCAACGTCGCCCTCTGCGCCCCCGTGGCCGAGCTACTGAAGGGCTACCGAGGCGAATACTGCATCGAGTCCTTCAACCCCCTCCTCCTGCGCGCCATGCGGAAGCACCTCCCCCACGCCTGCTACGGCCAACTCTACACCAACGTCTGCAAGGATCGAAAGAAGTACACCCTCCTCAATATGCTGGTGTCCTGCATGGCCTTCAATTTCCTCTCAAAACCCGACTTCATCGCCTATAACTATATCTACCGCGACAGCCTTCCCGTAAAGCTCAACACCAAGCTCTACACCGCCACCCCCTTCGTCTGGACGGTCAGAGACAAAGCGGAGCTGGAGCGGGCCAGAGGCAACGGCGAGCTGTCGATCTTTGAGAATATCTGAAAAGAGAAAGATACCCATGGGTTTTCTGTGGGTATCTTTTTCTTCAAATTGCAGTTTATCGTTCCGATAAACTGCAATAGTGAAATACGCCTTACGGCGTGTGAATCGCTCGCAAGCGAGCGTGAAATACGCGCTTGCGCGTGTGAAATTCGCCCGTTGGGCGAGTTACGGAAAGAAACCCTACGGGTTTCTATTCAATTATAATGAAAAATGGACAGAACCGAAGGTTCTGCACCACAACTTGCCCGAAGGGCAAATTTCACACTCGCTTGCGAGTATTTCACATGCGCTTCAGCGCATATTTCACGCGCTCAAGCGCATTTCACTTGGGTTTAGCGCGAAGCGATAAACCCAAATTTATCATCCCTTCCCCCATCTTTTCCCTACCCCCTTGCAATTTCCGCAAAAGTGTGTTAATATATGTGTGGTACAATATCCTCATGTCATAGAAAAGAAGGTATCCTCATGCAAGATCAGAAAGCCATCCTGGGCACCGCCCCTGTCGGGAAGCTCCTCTTCCGTTTAGCCCTTCCCACGGTGGTAGCCCAGCTCATCAATATGCTCTACAACGTGGTGGACCGCGTCTACATCGGCCATATGCCCGAGGTGGGCGACCTGGCGCTCACAGGCGTGGGGGTCTGTATGCCCCTCATCATGATCGTCTCGGCCTTCGCCGCCCTGGTCTCCTCGGGAGGAGCGCCCCGCGCCTCCATTTTCCTGGGCAAAAAGGACACCGAAACCGCCGAGCGCACCTTGGGGAACTGCTTCACCCTCCAGCTCCTGATCTCGGCGATCCTCACGGTCCTTCTCCTGCTCTTCAATAAGCCCCTCCTCCTGGCCTTTGGCGCCAGCGAGAACACCGTTGGCTTCGCCACCGACTACATGAACGTCTACGCCCTCGGCACCGTCTTCGTCCAGCTCACACTGGGCATGACCGCCTTCATCTCGGCCCAGGGCTACACCGCCGTCTCCATGATCTCGGTCATCATCGGCGCCGTGGCCAACATCGCCCTGGATCCCCTCCTCATCTACGGCTTGGATATGGGGGTGCGGGGCGCCGCCCTGGCCACCGTCATCTCCCAGGCCCTGTCCTGTATCTGGGTGGTGTCCTTCCTTACGAGCAGGAAGAGCATCCTCCGTCTCCGCCGTCAGTACCTGGGCCTCTCCCCCTCCATCATCCTCCCCGCCCTGGCGCTGGGTACCGCCACCTTCGTCATGCAGGCCAGCGAGAGCGTCATCTCCATCTGCTTCAACTCCTCCCTCCTCCGCTACGGCGGGGATATCGCCGTGGGGGCCATGACCATTCTCACTTCGGTCATGCAGTTCGCCATGCTCCCCATGCAGGG
>JAGAIH010000497.1 GCA_017626655.1 Clostridia bacterium
GGACAAGGTCAAGCACGCCGGCTCCATCTTCATGGGCAAGTACTGCCCCGAGGCCCTGGGCGACTACTTCGCCGGCCCCAACCACACCCTGCCCACCAGCGGCACCGCCCGCTTCTCCTCTCCCCTGTCGGTGGACGACTTCGTCAAGAAGTCCCAGTTCACCTACTACACCCGGGACGCCCTCGCCAAGGTAGCCGACAAGGTGGCCTACTTTGCCGAGAGAGAGGGTCTGTCCGCCCACGCCAGAAGCGCGACGGTGCGCTTCGAGGGGGACAAGGAATGAGCCGCTTCTTCACCAAAAGGCTTGAAAGGCTGACCCCCTACACCCCCGGCGAGCAGCCGCGGGATATGCAGTACATCAAGCTCAACACCAATGAGTCCCCCTTCCCTCCCTCCCCCGCCGTCGTGGAGGCAGCCAAGGCCGAGGCGGGACGGCTCCAGCTCTACTCCGACCCCACCTGCCGCGAGTTGACCGACAAGCTGGCTTCCCTCTACGGGGTTCCCCCCGAGCAGGTCATCCTCACCAACGGCTCCGACGAGGTGCTGAACTTCGCCTTCATGGCCTTCGCCGACGAGGATCACCCTCTGGTGTTCCCCGCTATCACCTACGGCTTCTACCCCGTCTTCGCCGAGCTGAACCGCATCCCCTACGAGGAGATCCCCCTGAAGGCCGATTTCTCGGTGGACTACCGCGATTACCTCGATCTGAATGGTAAGACGATCGTCATCGCCAACCCTAACGCCCCTACGGGTCTTTGCCTCACCCTCGACGAGATCGAGGAAATCGTCAAGTCCAACCCCGACGGCGTGGTGGTCATCGACGAGGCCTACGTGGATTTCGGCGCCGAGAGTGCGGTCAAGCTGGTGGACAAGTACGATAACCTCCTGGTCACCCAGACCTTCTCCAAGTCCCGCTCCCTGGCGGGGGCGCGGCTGGGCTTCGGCATCGGCAACAAAGCGCTGATCGCCGATCTCCACACGGTGCGCTACTCCACCAACCCCTACAACGTCAACCGCATGACCGCCGCCGCGGGCTACGCCGCCCTCTGCGACAACGACTACTACATGGATAACTGCCGCATCATCATGGAGAACCGCGCCTATACCACCAAGGCTCTCCGCGCCCTGGGCTTTGAGGTGCTTCCCTCCCTCACCAACTTCGTCTTCGCCAAGACCGACAAAATAAGCGGCGAGGCGTTGTATCTGGAGCTGAAGCGCAGGGGCATCCTGGTGCGCCATTTCGGTAAAGCCAAGATCACCGACTACAACCGCATCACCATCGGCACGAGAGAGCAGATGGAGGCGTTCATTTCTACCGTTAAAACCATTCTGGAGGAGCTGTCATGAGAACCTCAACCATCAACCGCAAGACCGCCGAAACCGACATCTCCCTGACCCTCAATCTGGACGGGTCGGGTGTCTCCGCCATTGATTCGGGTTGCGGCTTTCTCGACCATATGCTCACCCTGTTTGCCCGTCACGGCGGGTTCGATCTGACCCTCACCTGCAAGGGCGATATCTACGTGGACGACCACCACACGGTGGAGGACATCGGTATCTGCCTGGGTAAGGCTCTCACCGAGGCCCTGGGGGACAAGCGGGGCATCAAGCGCTACGGCGACCGCATCCTTCCCATGGACGAGACCCTCATCCTCTCGGCCGTGGATATCTCGGGGCGGGGCGGGTGCTTCATGGACATGAGCATCCCCACCGAGAAGGTGGGCACCTTCGACACCCAGCTCTGTGAGGAGTTCTTCATCGCTCTCGCCCAGAACGGCGGGCTGACCCTCCACATCCGCCAGCTGGCGGGCCGCAACAGCCACCACATCATCGAGGGCACCTTCAAGTCGGTGGCCAGAAGCCTCTCCGAGGCCGTCTCCATCGACGAGAAGAACGCCGACAAGATCCCCTCCACGAAAGGACTGCTGGAATGATCGCTATCATTGATTACGGAGTGGGCAATCTCTTCTCCCTTTGCTCCTCCCTGAAAAGCATCGGTGCCGAGGCGGTGGTAACCCCCGATCCCGCTGTCATCCGCGCCGCCGACCGCATCATTCTCCCCGGCGTGGGTGCCTTTGCCGATGCCGCGGAAAAGCTCCGCGCCACGGGACTGGATCGCGTCCTTCTGGAGGAGGCCGCCCGCGGCAAGAAGATCATGGGTATCTGCCTCGGTATGCAGATGCTCTTTGAGGAGAGCCATGAGTACGGCATCCACAAGGGCCTGGGGCTGATCCCCGGGCGGGTGGTCCCTATGGCTGGGTACATCCCCGAGGGGCTGAAGATCCCCCACATCGGCTGGAATCCCCTCATCCTCAAGGGTGAGAGCAAGCACCCTCTGCTCAAATATGTGAACGAGGGCGATTGCGTATACTTCGTCCATTCCTATTTCGCTACCGACTGCACCGAGTCGGTCATCGCTACCGCCGAGTACGGTAAGGAGCTGACCGCCGCCGTGGCAAAGGGCAACGTCATGGGCTGTCAGTTCCATCCCGAAAAGAGCGGGGGCGTCGGATTGTCTATTCTGAAAGCGTTTTGCGAGCTGTAAATTGCAGTTTATCGGTCAGCTGTCTGACGAAAAAGGCGGTGACACGATCCACCCTCATCCGCCTCCCGCCGCAGGAGCTGGTCGGCACCTTCCCCCGCGGGGAAGGCAAGACTTTTTTATGTTTCACGTTATTCAAAAACTTATATATATCAGTATGTTTTTAGTTTTGGGAGAACGAGGAACATACCTGACTACTAGCCTACCCCTGGGGGAAGGTGGCACGCCTGAAGGGCGTGACGGATGAGGGTCCCCCTTCCCAATTCTACCCTGTTCCGTCAGACCGCCAAACCCAAATTTGAAGATCCAAGGAGATCCCATCATGAAGCCCATCAAATCCAAGCGTTTCATCTGCACCGAAATTTCCGGCGGTGGCTTTGACGGCACCCAGAGCCGTGTCCTGGTGGACCGCAAGACCGGTGTCAACTACCTGTGGACCGCAAGCGGCTACGCAGGCGGTCTGACCGTCCTTGTGGACGCCGAGGGCAAGCCCATCGTCACCCCCGTCCCCGCCGATTACGAGGACGAAGACTGAACCAAGAGGTTTTATCCTATGTATATTTTTCCCGCCATCGACCTGTACGACGGCAAGGCTGTCCGCCTCTTCAAGGGGGACTACCAACAGATGACCGTCTACAGCGAAAACCCCATTGAGATCGCCCGTGACTTTGAGACCAAGGGCGCGAAATTCATCCACATGGTGGATCTGGAGGGGGCCCGCGACGGCTCCACCCCCAATCTCTCCATCGTGGCCGACGTGGCGCAGAATACTTCCCTGTTCGTGGAGATCGGGGGCGGCATCCGCGACATGGAGACGGTCGAGAAGTACCTGTCCGTCGGCGTGTCACGCGTCATTTTGGGTACCGCCGCCGTCAATAACGAGGATTTTCTCCGCGAGGCCGTGGCCAAGTATGGAGAGAAGCTCGCCGTAGGCGCCGACGTCAAGGACGGCTACATCGCCATCAAGGGGTGGCTTGAGCAGTCGGCCTATACCCTGGAGTCCTTTATGGAGAAGATGCAGGCCATCGGCGTCAAGACCGTCATCTGCACCGATATCTCCAAGGACGGCGCCATGAAGGGCACCAATCGTGAGCTGTACCGTGAGCTGTCCGCCAGGTTCCACATGGATATCGTGGCCTCGGGAGGCGTCTCCGACATGGAGGACATCCGCGCTCTGACCGCCATGGACCTCTACGGCGCCATCATCGGCAAGGCCTACTACACAGGCGCCATCGATCTGGCCGAGGCCATCAAGGAGGCAAGCAAATGATCACGAAAAGAATCATCCCCTGTCTGGACGTCCGCAACGGCCGTGTGGTCAAGGGGGTCAACTTTGAGGGAGTCCGGGACGTGTCCTCCCCCGTGGAGTTAGGCAAGTTCTACTCCGACAGCGGCGCCGACGAGCTGGTGTTCTACGATATCACCGCCTCGGTGGAGGGCCGCGCTCTCTTTACCGATATCCTCCGCGAGGTGGCCTCCACCATTTTCATCCCCCTGACCGTGGGCGGCGGCATCAATACCCTGGAGGACTTTGATCGGGTGCTGAAATGCGGCGCCGACAAGGTGTCGGTCAACTCGGGAGCCATCCGCAACCCCAATCTGGTCTACGAGGCCGCCCAGCGCTACGGCGACCAATGTGTGGTCCTCTCCGCCGACATCAAGCGGGTGAACGGTGAGTTCCGCGTGTTCGCCAAGGGCGGCCGCGAGGACACGGGCATGGAGGCCATCGAATGGATCAAGCGTTGCGTCGGCAACGGCGCGGGTGAGGTAGTGGTGAACTCCATCGACACCGACGGCGTCAAGAAGGGCTTTGATATCGAGATGCTCCGCGCGGTCTGCGACGCCGTGAACGTCCCCGTCATCGCCTCCGGGGGTGCAGGGTGCGTGCAGGACTTCATCGACCTGTTCCACAAGGTCCCCGACATCGACGCGGGTCTGGCCGCCTCGGTGTTCCACTTCGGTGAGATCGCCATCCCCGACCTCAAACGCACTCTTGCGGGCGAGGGCATCAACATGAGACTGATCTAAGGAGCTAAAACTATGCTGAATATTGATGAACTGAAATTCGACGAAAAGGGCCTCATCCCCGCCGTGGTGGTGGACTCCATCACCAAGAAGGTGCTGACCGTGGCCTACATGAACCGCGAGAGCCTCGTAATCTCCATGGAGAAGGGCAAGACCTGCTTCTGGAGCCGCTCCCGCCAGGAGCTGTGGCTCAAGGGAGAGACCAGCGGCAACTACCAGCACATTGTCTCCATTACTGCCGACTGCGATAACGACGCCCTGGTGGTGGTGGTAGAGAAGGACGGCCCCGCCTGCCATCTGGGCACCGATTCCTGCTTTACCAAGCCCGTGTACCAGTCCGAGGAGCTGCATGAATTCACCCTCCAAGGCCTGGCCGATCTCCTGCAAGGCCGCATGGAGGAGCGCCCCGAGGGCTCCTACACCACCTACCTCTTCGACAAGGGTCTGGACAAGATCCTCAAGAAGGTGGGCGAGGAGTGCACCGAGGTCATCATCGGCGCCAAGAACGGCGACAAGAAGGAGACCGTCTACGAGATCGCGGATCTGGCCTACCATGTCATGGTGCTGATGACCCAGATGGGCATTTCGGTGGAGGACATTCACCGCGAGCTGGCCTCCCGCCACGTCATCGACCACAAGGTCAAGCAGGAGAAGATGGTCTAATCCGTTCTTCCCCAGAAAGGAGTATCCATGAAGCAATCCGCAAGCTCCCTCCCCTTCGCCGTGGGAGATTGGGTCACCCAATACAGCGCAGGCTACTGGAAGGTGGTGGCCATCTATGACAAGTACGCCGATGAGGACGATTGGCATACGCCTCCGACCTATCGTAAGGGGGATCACATCAGCTACTGGGTGGTCCTTAAAAAGGGCTTTACCCCCAAGATGAAGTGGAGCAACGCCTGCGAGTGCGTGGACGGATACTGGTGCGCCCCCGTCTCCCCCGAGGAAAAGGCCGCCATCGAGCAAGCCTTCGAGTCCGAGCCCACCAAGGCCAAAAAATTCGAGGCCGCCACGAGTGAGCCCCGCCCCGGTATCCAGAACTGCTGGATCTCCCTCCCCGAGGAGTGCATTCCCCAACTGAAGGAGGAGCTGGCCACCCTGCCCCCTCGGTTCACGGGGGAACAGCTGCAAGAGGCCCTTGATAAAGTCCCCGAGCTGGCTGTGGATGTTCTCCCCGCCACGATTCTGTTGAATCTGTTCCTTCATCCCTACGAGCTGGATGAGAGCCTGCATTTCATCTACTGCGGGTATGCGCTGGAACCGCTTGATTAACACACCCCAATGGCATCCCTTGCGGATGCCTTTTTGTATTTTCCACAAATTCCCTTGACAAATCACCCACGATAAGGTATAATGTAGACAATTCACCCCAGAAAGGAATGTACTATGGATACGAAACGCTTCCTCTCCGCCCTGCTGGCCGCTCTGATGCTGGCCGCCACCCTGCTCTCGGGCGTGATCCTCCCCGCCGCCGAGGAGAACGCTCCCGAGGATGCCACTCCCGCCACCTACGTCACCGACGGCCTGGTCTCCCTCTACAAGGGCGAGGGCAACTCCCCCGACGCCACCGTCTGGGAAGACTCGGTGGGCGACAACCATCTTCCCATCGCCAAAGATGACAAGAATTACTTCACCGACACAGGTCTCGCCGCCGAGGGCGCCCAGCACTACTTCCCTCAAGCCATCGTGGATCTGGTCAACGGTCAGGCCTTCACCGTGGAGATCGCCTTCGGGGATTTCACCTCCATCGGCGGGGACTTCAACACCTTCATGAACTCCGCAAACGATAACTTCGCCCTGTTCCGCCGCAATTCCAACGATAACCTGGAGTTCAAGTGGGCGGGCAAGCCCGGCGACCTCCGTCCCAAGGTAGGTGACGGTCTGGATCTCATCGACAACGGCGTCATTGCCATCACCTTTGAGGTGGGCGGCTCCTGCTGTATCTACGTGGACGGCACCATGGTGGCCAAGGTATCCTGCGACACCGCCATGGGCGCCGACAACCTCTTCATCGGTCACGCCCAAGCCTCCAAGAAATTCTCCACCGTCTACAAGTCCATCCGTTTCTATGACCGCGCCCTCACCCCCGAGGAGGTAGCGAACAACGCGAAGGTGGACGGCGCCACCGTGGTAGCCCCCGCCGACAAGCCCAAGAGCAATATCACGGTAGCCCAGCCTCAGACCAACATCGTGGGTGATATCTCCATGATCCGCGAGGTGAGCTCCAAGGCCGAGCTGGAGGCTATGGTGGGAGCCAAGGTCCTCCCTGCTCTGGCTCTGTACCGCGTCAACGCCGAGCTGAAGGCTCTGGACGCCGAGGGCAAGGCCTTCGCCACCGTGGAGGAGATCTTCACCGCCCACGACTACAGGATCATCCCCGCCTTCTACCTTTCCGACAAGGCTACCGCCGATGCCCTGGTCCCGTACCTCAAGGCCGCCAAGTTCTACGACGTGATGGTGGTCTCCGCCGACCCCACCGTCATCAAGGACTTCCGCACGACCCTCCCCCAGGTCACCGCCGTCATCGACTACACCGAGACCTACAAGGACGCCGCTACCCTCACCGAGGAGCAGTGCCTGGATATCCGCCGCTCTATCAAGATCAACAACGGCACCGTGGCCCTCCTCCCCGCCAACCTCTGCGATACCGCCACCGTACAGTATCTCTACAACCGCCAGGTCAACGTCTGGGCCAAGGCCTCTGACGAGCCGACCGTCACCGAGCAGTACGACGCCCTTCTGTCGGGCGCCATCGGTGTGGTGTCCGACGCCACCGACGCTCTGCTGGATATCGCCTGCAACAAGCTCGCCAAGAATACCGTGACCCGCGCCACCCTGAATATCGGTCACCGCGGCATCCCCGCCAGCGCCCCCGAGAATACGGTGGAGGGCTCCCTCCTGGCCTTTGAGCGGGGGGCCAACGTCATCGAGCTGGACGTCTACCTCACCACCGACGGCGAGGTGGTGGTCATGCACGACGGCACCACGGGCCGCACCTGTGACAGAGACCTGAACGTAGAGGCCTCTACCCTGGCCCAGCTCAAGGAGCTGTACGTCAATAAGGGCTACGAGAACAACTCCAAGTACAAGAATTGCCGCGTCCCCACCCTGAAGGAGTATCTGGAGGCCTTCAAGGACAAGGACTGCCAGCTCTTTATCGAGATCAAGTCGGGCAAAACAGCCATCGTGAAGGCCGTCAAGGAGTGCGTGGACGAGTACGATATGTACGACCAGTGCTCGGTCATCACCTTCAACGAGCCCATCATGGCCGCCATGCGCAAGGACTACCCCGAGATGAGCGTGGGTGCCCTCTGCGGCGGCTACATGAACGGTCTGGACCCCGAGGCAGACTTCCGCTCGGCCATGACCTTCATCGGTAAGTACAACGCCACCCTGAACCCCTCTGCTGGCGGCTTTGAGGCCAACGACATCCGCGCCGCCCTCCAGCGCGGTATCAGCATCTATCCCTGGACCTTCCGCGGGGATCTGAACACCTACAAGAGTCACCTCCTGTGGGGCTACTCGGGTCTGACCGGGGACAACGCCAACGTCTTCATGCGCCTGGCGCGGGGCATTACCTTCACCGCCGCCAAGGACACCGTCGATCCCTACGCCACCGTGGATCTGACCCTGGACGTAACCTACTACAACCACGATGTCAAGACCGAGACCGCCACGGATATCATCATCCTGGCAGGTGAGGAGTGGGGTGCCGTGGAAGACGGCAAGTTCGTCTTTGAGGATATGGGGAAGATCACCTTCATCCTCGTCTATGAGAGCAAGGTTGGCGCCGACACCGTCACTTTCTACACCCAGCCCATCACCCTGGCCACCTTTGAGGAGGAGATCACCGAGCCCGAGACCGACGAGCCTACCACAGAGGAGGTCACCGAGGTCCCCACTGCCGATCCCACCCCCGACACCGAAAAGCCCGCCGAGGGCGACGGCACCACCGCCGACTCCGAGACCGAAGCCCCCAAGGGCGGCTGTAAGTCGGCTCTGGGCGGCATGGCACTGTTGCTGGTCGCAGGCGCGGCTCTGGTGCTGGGGAAGAAGAGGGATTGATCCTTCTCGGCTATAGACCCATGTAACAGGAATCCCCACGAAGGCTTTGGGCTTTCGTGGGGATTGTAAATTGGGTTTATCGGTCCGTTCCTCTGCCTTCCCCAGCGGGGAAGGGGGACCGCGAAGCGGTGGATGAGGAGAACACTTGTAAACCAGCGTTCTGGGTGAGTGGCTAACTTTCCTACCGCTTTTTGGATTTCGGCCCCCCAAAAAACAAGCAATTGTATCAATTGTTTTAACACTTCTATCCGCATGGTTGTAGGAGCGTAACTGTAATCCCGGTAAGTTGGCTTACAAATACTCGCCGAGCTTGCTCGGTCTCATCCACCGCTTCGCGGTCCCCCTTCTCCGCTGGAGAAGGCAAGGGAACGGTCAACACACCGATAAAC
>JAGAIH010000498.1 GCA_017626655.1 Clostridia bacterium
CGCCGAGGTGGATATCTCCTGTTTCGTCTGCGGCGGCAAGGGCTGCCGTCTGTGCAAGAACGAGGGCTGGATCGAGATTCTGGGCGCGGGCATGGTCCATCCCCATGTGCTGGAGATGGGCGGCATTGACCCCACCGTCTACAGCGGCTTTGCCTTCGGTATGGGCGTGGAACGTATCGCCATGCTGAAGTACCACATCGACGATATCCGTCATCTCTACGAGAACGACGTCCGCTTCCTGTCGCAGTTCTGAGGAGAACGCAAGGGCTCTGCCCTTGACCCGCCTAAGAACCTTTTTGAAAAAGGTTCTTAGGAATCTCCCAAAACTTTTAAATAACATTGCAATAAAAAGAAGGTAATATACAATGAATCTTTCTATGAACTGGCTGGCGGACTACGTCGATGTAAAAGACGTTGCCATCCGCGATTACTGTGAAAAGCTGACCTACACCGGCTCCAAGGTGGAGGGCTACGAGGTACTGGGCGAGGACATCATCAACGTGGTGGTGGCTCGCATCGTCAAGATGGAGCGTCACCCCGACTCGGATCACCTCTTCATCTGCCAGGTGGACTGCGGTGCCGCCGCTGAGGGTATTCAGCAGATCGTCACCGGCGCCCAGAACATCTTTGAAGGCGCCATCGTTCCCGCCGCTCTGCCCGTGGCTCACCTCCCCGGTGATGTGACCATCAAGGCGGGCAAGCTCCGCGGCGTGCCCTCTAACGGTATGCTCTGCTCCTTTGGCGAGATGAATCTCACCGAGCACGACTGCCCCGGCAAGGAGGCCAACGGTATTCTGATTCTCGACGAGGACTATGCCGACAAGATCGGTATGGATATCCGCGAGGCTCTGGATCTGTCCGACACCGTGGTGGAGTTTGAGATCACCTCCAACCGCCCCGACTGCCTGTCCGTCATCGGTCTGGCCCGCGAGACCGCCGTATCCTTCGGCCGTCCTCTGACGCTCCATACCCCCGAGGTCAAGGGCGCGAATGACGGTGACAAGATCGAGAACTACCTGACCGTGTGCATTGAGGCTCCCGACCTCTGCTACCGCTACGCCGCCCGCGTGGTCAAGAACGTCAAGATCGGCCCCTCTCCCCTGTGGATGCGCCGCCGCCTCCGCGCCGCCGGTGTCCGTCCCATCAACAATATCGTGGATATCACCAACTACGTCATGCTGGAGTACGGTCAGCCCATGCACGCCTTCGACTACTCCATGCTGGAGGGTGCCTCCATCCGTGTCCGCCGCGCCGCTGAGGGCGAGTGCTTCAAGTCCCTGGACGATATCGATCACGTGCTGGACTCCTCCATGCTGGTCATCGCCGATGAGAAGAAGGCTTGCGCTCTGGCAGGTGTCATGGGCGGTGCCAACAGCGAGATCAAGGACACCACCGCTACCGTGGTCTTCGAGTCGGCTTGCTTCCTGGGCTCCTCGGTCCGCGTGACCGCCAAGAAGAACAAGATGCGTACCGAGTCCTCCGCCCGCTTCGAGAAGGAGCTGGATCCCAACAACGCCCTCCCCGCCCTCCAGAGAGCCTGCGAGCTGGTGAAGCTTCTGGGCGCGGGTGACGTGGTGGACGGCATCATCGACTGCTACCCCACCCACAAGCCCGAGGTGCGTATCCCCTTCGAGGTGGAGCGCATGAACAAATTCCTCGGTGTGGAGCTGACCCGCGAGTACATGGTGGATATCCTCGAGAAGCTGGAGTGCCGCATTGAGGATGATATGATTATTCCTCCCTCCTTCCGTGGGGACCTGAACCTCATGAGCGACATCGCCGAGGAGATCATCCGTATCTACGGCTACAACGA
>JAGAIH010000499.1 GCA_017626655.1 Clostridia bacterium
CTTCAGCCCCACCGTCTCAATGACGGCGGCAATGCGCTCCCGGCGCTCGTTTTTGTCCTGTATGCCCTTCAGAATGCATATATAGTCCAGAAACTCCACGATGTTCAGCCGGGGCATGAGCTTGGTGCTTTGGGGCAGATAGCCCAAGGAGGTACGGAATTGATTGCGGGTGGCGGTCAGTTCCTTTCCGTCCACCAGGATCTCACCCTCGGTGGCGTCCAGTACGGTGGCCAGGATGCGCATAAGAGTGGTTTTACCCGCGCCGTTGCGCCCGATGAGGCCGTAGATGCCCTCGGGGATGGTGATGGTGACGCTGTCCAGCGCCTTTTTGTCGGTGCGGGGATAACGCATGGTCAGATCTTTGATCTCAATATTCATAATTTCCTCCATTCATTCGCCGATATGGCGGTGCAGGGTCTCGCGGCGCAGCAGCAGATAGGTAGCGGTGAGCAGGACAGCGGACAGGGCCAGGAACAACAGGCGGTTGAGCGTCCACATATAGGGGATCCCCAGTTGATTCGGTACGGTGTCTCCGATAAAGTAGGATGAGATGAAGGGATCCATCAGAGTGCGGTTCAGTCCCGTCATGCCAAAGCGGATGTGTTTGTTGTTGGTCTTGAAAAAGCTCCAGAAAAACAGTCCCGCACCGAGGGGAAGAAGGTTACTGTGGGTCACTACCCGCAAAAACAGGAACAGGGAGGCGAAGAACAGGGTGGTCACCAGGGTGGAGATCACGGTGTACAGACGGAAGTGCTCGGGCACGTAGATGGGAAAGAGCGCCGCCCCGTGGATCTCGGGATCGTAGGGGATGTAACGGTATAGGAGTGCCAAAGCGACCATGATGACCTCGGTATAGGTCAGGATGGGGAGAAACTTGGAGAAGACCAGCTTGGGGGTACGCATACCGCAGGTCATGCTCAGCTCCACCTCGTAGGGGTTATGACAGAGGAAGGCAATGGGAATGAGCAGGACAATGGGCACTGCGACCTCGGTGCTGTCGATGATGGAGGTCAGATGGGGCGGCACCAAGAGGAACTGGGGAAACCAGATCAGGCTGGCAAACAGCATGGCCGCCACGGCGGCGAGCCCGTAGGGGATGTAGGCGCGGTAGGTGTGCTTAAGCAGGGACATAGGAAGCCTCCTTTCAGAGTCTTCTGCGGCGGACGCAGATATGGGACAGAAGCAGGTAGAGCAGGGTCGAGCCGAGGATCACGGACAGGGCGATCCAGGGATCCCACGGCCCTATCCCAAAGTTCTCCAGCATTTTTTCATGCCAGTCGGTGTCGTAGTAGTGGAGGAAGTGGCGCATATGCTTGGGGATGGGCATGATGTAATTTTCGTATGCTTCGTATATCCGCAGCATACGCGCGCTTACGGTGTAGTTCATCAGAAGAGGCAACTGGGAGTAGGCCACGGTCAGCGCCGCCGCAGGGATCCAGTTCTTGCAAAGGCATCCCACGCCGTACGTAAGGGCGGCGTAGAACAGTACGGCGGGGAGGGAGAGTAGCAGGGTGGCGCGGCTCAGGCGGATCACCGAATCCCCCAGCATGGTCAGGGTGTCCATGCCGTCCACGCCGCCACGGGTGAACACGTACCAGTAGAAGCACAGGAAGCATTGGACAAAGGTCATGACGGTATTGACGGCGATCAGCGCGGCCAC
>JAGAIH010000500.1 GCA_017626655.1 Clostridia bacterium
GCAGGTGGTGGACTTGCCGCTTCCGCCCTTGTTGTTGGCGAAGCAGATGACCTTTGTCTTGGTTTGGCTCATGGATAGCCTCCTTGGTCGTGTTGGATTGGATCAGACGGGTCGGGAATCGGGGGTGTCGCCGGGCTCTCTTAGGTACTCAATGATGGCCTCCAGACCCTCCCCCGTAAAGGAGCTACAGGGGAAGATCCTCTCGCACCCGCAGAGCTTCAGCCAGCGCTCGGCCTGCTCGATGTTGGCGCGGTCGCGGTCGATGCCCGAGATGATGCCGATGACGGGGCGGTTGACCAGACAGGTACAGCAGGGCGGGAACACGCAGAAGGGCTCGTCCGCGCCGATGACCAGGCCCACGATGTCGGCCTCGTAGGCGTAGAGCGCCAGAGCCGCCCCCAGCTTGGCCACCTCGGTGTACTCCCCGGGGGTGTCGATGATGGTGTTGTGGTAGTTGATGTACTGGGTCTTGCAGTAGTGGAGCTGTTCACCCCGCAACGCCTGTGTCAAGGTGGTCTTGCCCGCCGCCACGCGGCCCATGAGGATGAGCTTTTTCATGGAGATCAGGTGCGGGTCTTCTCGCAGACCGTGAACTTGAGGGTATCGCGGAAATAGTCACCGATGGCGGTGAAGGCGGAATCCACCTCGGAGACGCGGCCCGTGATGATGAGGGTACCCGAGAAGCGGTCCACAAATCCCAGGTCAATGTTGGCCGACTTCATGGCGATGTCGGCGGTGATGACGGCGGTCTCGGCGGGGCTGACGGTCAGCACACCGATGGCGGCGTGGGAGTAGTCCAGCTTGGGATCCAGGCCCAGCTTCTGGTAGAGGATGGGATCGGGATTGGCGATGATGTGGAGCAGCGTGATCTGCCGTCCGGGCACCAGCTCCTGTACGATCCTCATTTTATCGTGCATTTCCAGTTCTTTCATGGTTGGTTTACCTTCCTTTCGGATGGATAAAGCTTTAACCGCCAATCTGTACCCGCAGATGGCAGGTCAGCTTTTGGGATTCCCGCTCGGCGGTCTCCTTCAGCATCTGCATATGGGCGGCGGTGGGGGGAGTCAGATGGGAGAGGGTGTACTCGCGGCCCAGGCCCGTGTACTTGTCGGTCCCCAGTCTGTGGTAGGGAAGCAGGTGCAGCTCGTGGACGTTGGGCAGAGACTCGGCGAAGCGCGCGATGGCGGCGATCTCGGCGGGGGTATCGTTGAAGCCGGGGATCACGGGAACGCGGATCACCAGATGGCTGGCGTTCTCGGCGATCCAGCGGGCGTTGTCCAGGATCTTCTCGTTGGGCTGGCCCGTGTACTCCTTGTGCTTGGCGGAGTCCATGTGCTTGATGTCCATCATGACGTGGTCGATGTGGGGGATCAGGCGGGCCACCACCTCTCGCTCGGCGAAGGCCGTGGTCTCGATGGCGGTGCTGAAGCCCCGATCGTGGCAGGCGCGGAAGATGGCCTCGGCGAACTCGGGCTGGGCCATCGCCTCACCGCCCGACAGGGTAATGCCGCCGCCCGAA
>JAGAIH010000501.1 GCA_017626655.1 Clostridia bacterium
GATCCCCATCCTCTCCATGCCCGAGGACGACAAGACCCACCCCATCCCCGACCTGACCGGCTACATCACCGAGGGCCAGATCATCCTCTCCCGCGAGATGTACCGCAAGGGCTATATGCCTCCCGTGGACGTCCTGCCCTCCCTGTCCCGTCTGAAGGATAAGGGTATCGGCGTGGGCAAGACCCGCGAGGATCACGCGGGCACCATGAACCAGCTCTTCTCCTCCTACGCGAGAGGTAAGGAGGCCAAGGAGCTGATGGTGGTCTTGGGTGAGGCCGCCCTGACCCCCATGGACCGTCTCTACGCCAAGTTCGCCGACGCCTTTGAGGAGCGTTATATCAACCAGGGCTTCAACGAGGACCGCTCCATCGAGGAGACCCTCGACCTTGGCTGGGAGCTGCTCTCCATCCTGCCCCGCTCGGAGATGAAGCGCATCAAGCCCGAGCTGGTGGATAAATACTGGCCTACCAAGGGCTGATGCTCTCTGTGAGATATGACCGTTCCCCCAAACGATGCATCGAAAGGAAAACGATCATGAAAAAGTATTTACTTCTGGGTCTGACTCTCCTGCTGATCACCGCCTTATTCGTGGGCTGTACCGGTGAGGATGACCCCGTGACCACCGACGATCCCTCCGCCACCACCGCAGAGGACGCCACCGCCGCGCCCACCGAGCCCGATGGCACCGAGCCCGAGAGCGAGCCTGCCGAGACCGAGCCCGCCGAGGAAGTCACCACCGACTACTTCGAGGCCAACCGCATCGAGACCGTCAAGCCCGATACCACCAAGGTCCCCGACGTCACCATCACCGGTGTGGGCTACGATATCTACCGGCTCCCCGAGGACCAGGATTGGGGCTACCGCTACGGCGTGACCTACCTGTACAACGATGACGGCTCCATCGACGCCTACTTCGCCTGTGTGGGCGCGAACGGTGAGTGGGACTGGATCTCCTACCGCCACTCCCCCGACGGCGGCGAGACCTGGACCCCCGAGAAGATCGTCCTGACCCCCACCCAGGGCTCCATGGACCACTTCTCCAACTGCGACCCCGGTGTGGTCTACTTCAATGGGTACTACTACCTGGGCTACACCTCCACCCTCAATGAGACGGGCGCCTGCAACAACGTCTTCGTGGCCCGTTCCGAAAACCCCGACGGCCCCTTCGAGAAGTGGAACGGCAGCGGGTGGGGCGGCTACGAGCCTCAGCCCATCTTCTACTACGATGAGGCCTACAATAAGTTCGGCATGGGCGAGCCCTCCTTCGTGGAGCTGAACGGCACCCTGTATATCTACTACACCAACGCCGCCCCCTCGGGCGAATACACCATGGTGGCCACCGCTGACGCTACCAATGAGAACTGGCCCGCCACCCTTCAGCATCACGGCGCCGCCGTCCAGAAGAGCACCGACTCCCTGGACGTCAAGTACGTGGAGGAGTGGGGTAAGTTCGTGGCCCTGGCCACCGGCTCCCGCATGGGTCCCTCCAGCTACCTGGCCTTCTATGAGTCCAACGACGGTCTGACCTTCGAGCTGGTGGAGGCTGTCCGCGAGGGTACGCTGACCCACCTGCACAACGCGGGCCTGTCCTCCCGCAGGAACGGCCACATCCGCCTCTCCGAGGACGCCGACAAGCTCCGCGTCATCTACGCTCACGGCGAGGGCTGGGGTACCTGGAACACCCGCGTCCAGCCCATCAGCATGACCCTGTCGGATGGCAACGACATCGGCGCGGAGGTCCTCAAGCCCTGCCTCAAGGAGGACTTCGTCCGCGGCGAGGCGATCTCCAAGGCCGACCGCCACGTGGCTATGATCCGTCCCGAGCAGGACGTCTACGCCTATACCTTGGATCAGGGCGACCTCACCATCCGCATGAACAAGTACGACTCCTATTTCGAGAAGTCTACCCTCAAGAAGGGCACCGAGGGCGTGACCTTCAAGGTGCGCGACGAGTCGGTCTGCACGATCGACGACGATACCTGGAAGGTCACTCTCGTGGGTGTCGGCACCACCGCCGTGGAGGTGTGGTACGGGGACGTTTCCTTCCTCTTCCATATCCACGTGACCGCCGAGCCCGAGAACGACGGCCGACCCACCCAGCCCGTGGAGTGGACCCCTGTCCATGACACCTACGTCATCTACCTGGGTGAGCGCTCTCTCTACAAGCCCCAGCTCCGCGCCCAGATGAAGTGGGCCGACGGCTCCTTCACCGAATTCTTCGTCACCGATTCCGAGGCCAAGGTCACCTTTACCGGCTACGACCCGAGCATCATCACGGTCAACGATAAGGGCATCGTCACCGCCCTGAAGACCGGCGAGACCGAGGTCACTCTGACCTACATGGATCAGACCTGCAAGGTCAAGGTCATCGTCACCGACGACTTCGAGCAGGGCTTCTATCGGCTGAAGGGCTACACCGAGGTCGATTACGCGGATCTGGATTTCTCGGTGGAGTCCACCAAGAACGCCATCTCCAACGCCAACAGCGCTACCGTGTCCTACGATACTTCCGAGGAGGCTCTGAAGGCTGTGGTCACGGGCAACGATGCCCTTTTCTACCTCTCCTACGGCAGTGCCACCCCTCTTCTGAAGGCTGACGATTACAAGACCCTGGAGATCACCTACAAGTGTCCCACCGATACCTCCTCCAAGGCCATCAACCTCCAGGTGTTCCTCTGCGCGGGTGAGGTCCAGAATGCCGACGCCAAGTACCAGGTCATGTCCCGCATCACCAAGGACGGCGCATATCACACCATCTCCATCGACCTTACCAAGCTCGCCTACTGGACGGGCGACATCAACAGCATCCGCGTGGATTTCTTCGACCAGAGCGAGGTCGGAGACACCATGTACATCAAGAGCATCAAGCTCATCGAGAAATAACCCGAGGATCCCCTCTTTGAAAGTTTTGGGAGATTGTCAAGGACCTTTTTCTGCTCTGCTGGCAGAGCGAGGTCCATTGACCGGGGGACAGGCTCTCCCACCCTCCCACGAAAGGACAAGACCATGGCAGAATTACGAGTAAACCCCACCAGAATGGAGCTGAAGAAGGTACAGGCCCGCTATATCACGGCGCGCCGCGGCCATAAGCTCCTGAAGGATAAGCGCGACGAGCTGATGAAGAAGTTCCTCGAGGTCGTCCGCGAGAATAAGGAGCTGCGCGAGCGGGTGGAGGCCTCCCTGGCGACGGTGCACAGCAGCTTCAGCATCGCCTCGGCCACGGCCAGCCCCCAGATGCTCAAGGAGGCTCTGATCCTGCCCAAGAAGGAAGGGAAGCTGGAGGTCACCTACAAGAACGTCATGAGCGTGACCGTCCCCTCCTTCTCCCTCCAGGTCCTCTCGGAGGGGGGCGCCGACGGCTATAACTACGGTATGGCCTTTACCTCGGGCGAGCTGGACGCCGCCGCCAGGGAGCTGAACGGCATCCTGGAGGATCTGGTCAAGCTGGCCGAGATGGAGAAGACCGCCCAGATGCTGGCCGAGGAGATCGAGAAGACCCGCCGCCGCGTCAACGCCCTGGAGTATATCATGATGCCCCGCTACCTCGAGACCATCAAGACCATCAAGATGAAGCTGGAGGAGAACGAGCGCGGCAATACCACGAGACTCATGAAGGTCAAGGACATGATGCTGGCCGCCCAGATGAAGCAACAGGCGGATCAGACGGTAGACGAGGCGTAAACCCGCAACCGCATAAGCAAAAAGGAAGGCTACCCGCAAGCGGGTAGCCTTTTTGTGTGTCTGACCGGGATCAATCGCGCTTCTTCCATGCCACGGCAGCGGTCATAGCGGTCATCACGGCAGCCACGCCCATGCCGATAGTCGACTTGCACCCTCCGGAGGAGGATCCGCCCTTGGGGGCATCGGTCTCGGTGGGGGCCTCGGTAGCGGGAGCGTCGGTAGGAGCCTCGGTGGGATCCTCCTCGGGTTCAGTGGGGGTCTCGGTGGGAGCCTCGGTCTCGGGGGTCACGCCCGCATTCTCGGTGGTGGAAATATAGGAGAACTTGAATCGGCCGCCGGGGGCCACGTCACCCGAAATGTAGAAATCCATGATGTCGCCCGAGAACTTGGTGTACTTGTAGTCGGTGCCGTCAGCGGGAGCGGCATCGGCCTCGTCGTGGACATTATCGGTCCAGGCGAAGTTGATGGTAAAGTCATAGCCATCAAGACCCAGCATGGTCTTGGGGATCTTGACCTGCATGTATTTGCCGTTGACAGAATACTCCACCTCGCCGACCTTTTCGCTTTCATAGCCGTTACCCGTGAATCTTTCCAGCGTAGCCTTGTCGGCGGTGGGAGCGGTCTTGTTCAGCACGAAGTCGAAGGTCTCCCAGCCCTGATTTTCCTGATCTGCGTCGATGTAGAGGTTCATCCACAGAGGATCGGTGTAGGGGGTGATGTTCTCGAAGCACTCCACGTAGAAGTAGACGTTCTCACCGTCGCGGGCTACGCGGGCACCGATAATGTCGTTACGACCCGAATACTCGGTGTAGCGGACGTCACCGGCACCCTCGGTGTCGCGGTGATCGGTACCGCCGATGTAGGCGGCGTAGTAGGGGCCGACCTCATTCCATTGGGTGTTGTCCTCGGTAATGTCGATGGTGGCCGCTGCGCCGGGGGCGGGGATGGGGCGCACGCCCTTGTACTTGCGGACAAGGTTGACCAGCTGGTAGTAGTAGTGATCCTTCAGCTCACCCTTGGTGGGCTCGAGGTCACGGGAGAACTCATCGTTGAACTGATCGGGGAAGGCGTTCTCCACGGCGGAGGCGTAGCCCTCGGGCCAGCTGGCGTGACGGCCTGCCGTCCACTCGTTCCAGCCCGTGACGAAGATCAGACGGGGATTGGCCTCGATGGCGTACTCGAACTGCTCCGCGAAGTTGTAGCCCCACTTGGAGGCCTCGTCGCCCTCCTTGTCGTAGCGATCCTCGTTATCGTGGGTGTAGGAGCGGCCCATGATGCCCACCCCGTTCATGGGGGCGATGAGATCGAACTCGTAGCTGTGGTTCATGGCCACGCCCACCGTGACCTGCTCGGGCTTTCTCTCCCGTACCTGCTCCTTGGTGGCGCAGTAGTAGGGCTGGGGGTAGACGGAGAGCCAGCCCCACTGACCGCCCTGTACCACGCGGTTGTTGGTGTAGCCCGCGTAGCCGGGACGGAAGGTGAAGAAGTTCAGAATCTCCTTGTCCAGGTTATCGTTTTTGTCCAGCCCGCTGGAGTTGCCGTGGGCCATGATGACGGGCTTTCCGTCCCAGTAGAACCACTGGTCATGGTAATCGCCCGTGCGGAAGATGTCCCGGTAGATGTTGCGGAGCTGGGCGGCGGTATCCTTGCCTCCCGCGAAGGGTAGCATGAAGGAGAGCTTGGGGGTATCCACACCGTCGAGGCGGGCGTCTCCCCAGGCGTTCAGCACGCTGTGGTAGCCGTCCTGCCACGTGAAGGTGCCGTTGGTGTTGTCGGTCAGCACCGCATCCACGCCCGCGTTGGCCAGAAGCTCGCCCTGACGGCGAATGACCCACTCGTCGGTGGACAGGTAGTAGCCGTACACCGATTCGTTCCAGTAGTAGGCGACACCCGAGGCGGGCCAGGCAGGGTGATCGTAATCGGTGGAGGCCTCGGGGTATTTCTTGATGAAGTCCGTGACGTTGAGGGGGGTGCCTCGGGACAGATGCCACGTCCAGTAGAACATGGCCACGGTCTTGTCCTCCTTGGGATCGCCCACCTCGGCATTGGTGAGGGCGGTGCGTCCCAGACCATCGGTGAACACCCAGGTGTCGGGCATGACCTCGTGGGTCAGAATGAGGCTGTCCTCTGGGGTGACGTACTCGGCGGGAGGGGTGTGGTTGCCGTCGATGGGATCCACCGAGGGCTCGCACTTGCCGAAGGGATCCTTCACGCTGCCGGGGAAGCGGATCTGCATCTGGATCTCACCCACAGCCTCCGCGCCGCCAATGTAGTGGAAGCCGAGGGCATCCACGGGATCCTTGTACATCCAGATACCCAGCGTGCCCGCGGGCTTGGTGATGAGGAACAGGTACTCACCGGCGGGCTGCTCGTCGAAGGTCACCCAGTTGGTGGCATTGTCCCGCAGACCCTCGAAGTCCTTGGAGGCGATGGGCTCACCGCTCGTGGTGTCGCGGTAGGTGCCCGCCCACTTGTACATGACCAGGGTGCAGGAGGCGGTGTTGGTCGCCCAGGTGGGAATGGAGATGCCAAAGCCCGTGAAGGGGGCATTGATCTTGACGCGGTAGCCCGTGTCACCCGTGACGAACTGGGCCTCGCGGGTACCCGTGCCGTTCTGTACATTCACGTCCTTGGCGGAGGCGGGGGCGATCATGCCCACGGCGCAGGCGGTCAGCATCAGAGCGCCCAAGAGCAGGGAGAGGGTGCGTTTCAAGCAGGCGAATTTCATGTAAGATCTCCTTTCGGGGATGTGTACCTACATTATATACTATGGATTGGATTATTTCAATGTACAGATGACACAAAACGCAGGATGTTTTTTTGAGTAAAAAGGCTACCCCCGAAAGGAGGTAGCCTGAAATATGGATCGCCGGATCAGTCCTTCTTCTTCAGCGCCACAGCCGCGGTCATGGCCATGAGGATGACGGCGGAGCCGAGAGCCACGGAGGAGCCGCAGCCCTTCTTGGGAGCCTCGGTCTCGGGATCCGTCTCGGGAGCGTCGGTGACGTCCGCGGAGGGAGCCTGGGTCTCGGGAGCAGGGGTCTCGGCGGGATCGGACTCGGACTCGGACTCGGGCGCGGTCACGGGCTCGGTCTCGGTGGACTCGCCCACGGCGTTCTCGGTGGTGGAGATATAGCTGAACTTGAAGCGCCCCGAGGGAGCCACGTCGCCCGAGATGTAGAAGTCCATGATATCGCCCGAGAACTTGGTGTACTTGTAGTCCGCGTCGCCGCGCTCGCCCGCGTCAGCCTCGTCATGGACGTTGTCCGTCCAGGCGAAATTGACCGTGAAGTCGTAGCCGCTGATGCCCAGCATGGTCTTGGGGACCTTGACCTGCATATACTTGCCGTCCACGGTGTACGCCACCTCGCCTACCTTCTCGGTCTCGTAGCCGTTGCCGGTGAACTTCTCCAGGGTGGCCTTGTCGGCGGTGGGGGAGGTCTTGTTCAGGACGTAATCGAAGGTCTCCCAGCCCTGGTTCTGCTGGTCGGAGTCGATGTACAGCACCATCCACAGGGGATCGGTGTAGGGGGTAATGTCCTCGTTGCACTCCACGTAGAAGTAGATGTTGTCGGCGTCTCTGGCCACGCGGGCGCCGATGATATCGTTACGGCCGGAATACTCGTGGTACTGAAGCTCGCCCCAGCCCTCGCCCTCGCGATCGCCGGTGTTGCCGATGTAGGCGGCGTAGTAGGGGCCGACCTCGCTCCACTGGGTGTTGTCCTTGGTGATATCGATGGTGGTCTGGAGGGTAGGCGTAGGAATGGGACGGACGCCCTTGTACTGACGGACGAAATTGACCATCTGGTAGTAGTAGTGATCCTTCAGAGCGCCCTTGGTAGGCTCCAGGTCGCGGGAGAACTCGTCGTTGAACTGGTCGCAGAAGGCGTTGGGGACCTCGGACTCCCAGCCCGAGGGCCAGCCGTCGATGCGGGCCATGGCCCACTCGTTCCAGCCCGTGATGAAGATCATCTTGGGATCGGTCTCCAGCGCGTATTTGAACTGCTCGGCGAAGTTGTAGCCCCACTTGGAGGCCTCCTTGCCTTCCTTGTCATAGCGATCCTGATAGTCGTGGGTGTAGGAGCGGCCCATGACGAAGTTGCCGCTCATGGCGGAGAGCTGACCCAGCTTGTAGTTGTGGTTCATGGCCACGCCGACGGTGATCTGCTCGGCGATCCCGCGCTTGACGTCGCCTGCCTTGGCATAGTAGATCGCCTGGGGATAGGTGGAGAGCCAGCCCCACTCGCCGGGGGAGGTCTGGGGGCAAATGTAGCCGGACTGACCGCCGCGCCAGGTAAAGAAGCTCACGATCTCCTTGCCCATGTTGTCGGAGGCGCTGATGGCGTTGCGTCTGCCCATAAGGACGGGCTTACCGTCCCAGTAGAACCACAGCTTGTGGTGCTCCCCCTCACGGTAGAAGTCCATGTACAGATCCCTTACCTGGGTGTTGGTATCCGCGCCGCCGCCGAAGGGGAGCATGAAGGACACCTTGGGGGTCAGGACGCCGTCGTCCATGGCCTTGCCCCAGGACTCGAAGAGGGCGGTGTAGCCGGGCTTGTGGGTGATGGTACCGTTGGTGTTATCCGTGAGGATGGCATCCACGCCCGCGTTGGCCAACAGCTCGGCCTGGCGGCGGAGCACCCACTGATCGCTGGACTCATAGTGGCCGTAGATGGGCTCGTTCCAGGAGCCCTGGAAGCCGGCGGGGGTCCAGACGGGGTGGTCGAAGTCGCGGACGGCCTCGGGGTACTTCTCGGCGGCGTCGTTGACGTTGATGCAGGTGGGACGGCCGTTGTGCCAGGTCCAGAAGAACATGGAGACGGTCTTGTCCTCACGGGGATCGCCCACATCGGCGTTGGTCAGGGACACGCGGCCTAGGCCGTCGGTGAAGACCC
>JAGAIH010000502.1 GCA_017626655.1 Clostridia bacterium
ACATACTGATGTCTAAAGGCTTTTTAGGGTGACGCAAAACATACTGAATGAGCCTTCCCTTGTGAGGGAAGGTGGCACGCCCGAAGGGCGTGACGGATGAGTAGTCACCGAGAAACATACTGATCTGTTCCGTCAAACAGTTCGATAAACTGCAATTTGAAGTCGCATGGATCGTTACATTTGGGTTTCTCGGGAGGAGTATTTCACGCCCGAAGGGCGTCGTTCTCTTCCGTTGCGCCCATCGGGCGCACATCATTTGCAGTTTATCGGTCACAGATCGATAAACCGCAACTACATCCTCCCCAACACCTCCACAGCCCTCTCCCCGCAGATCAACCTCCCATACTCGCCAAGATACTCCTCCAATCCCTCCTCCTTCACCGCAAACCCATACTCCCCCAAAAACGCCAGCCGCCGCGGCACCCTCGTCCCTATGATCCCCGCTATTTCCAGAAACAAATACCAAACCACCCGCTCCCCATCGCCTATGTACATCCGACTCTCCCCCTCAAAGCCCGCCGCCCGCAGCCGCCGACAGACCGCCAGCAGATCCTCTAAGCGATGGAATCCAAAGCACCGTACCAAGGCCCCCGCCTCCTCCTCGCAGGCATATACCCGCCGCAAAAGCTCCTCCTCGCCGTCCTCCAAAAAGCGATTCTCCATGGCCCCCAGCTTGGTCACGAAGATCTCGCAACCGCCGCCGTCCGCCGTGGCGTAATACTGTACCAACAGCCGCTCCCCCAGGGTCTCAAACCCCACGGCGGCCCGCGCGTCCTCGAAGATCCGACGGAAAACCTCGCGGGTGTGGGCATCACAGCCGTCCACCGCGTCCTCCTCCAGTTCGTACTTGACCATGTCCGCCTCCGACAGCATGATCTTGAGCTTGCTCTCGCTGATAACGATAAGTTCCATGACGTATCCTTTCGATCCTGATGGCCCCGATCCCGGGGCTTTCTATATCCTTATTATACTCCCACACCTCCCTTTTGGGTAGCCCTAAAAATATGGAAATTCAAAACGTGGTTTGACAGGGAAGCATCTGCGTGGTATAATATACTTAACTAAATTGAAAGGAGAACACAATGCCAAAAAAATATCCCGGACTGTATTTGTACTTTGACTGGCTGAGAGGACTGGATAAGGTCCCATCCGCCGTCGCCATGGAGATCATCCGCAACCTGTGGCACTACGCCGAGGAACGGAGAGAGCCTGTCCCCCTGTCCAAGCCCCAGTACGAGGTGATCCAGATCTTTCTCTTGGAGCAGCTGAAACGGTCTGTCTATAAGTCGGAGGTCAATAAACAGAATGCTCTTAAACGCTGTGAGATACCGACGGATCCGCCAAAAAAGTCCTTCGACGGCATGAACGACGAAGAGCTTCTGGAAATTTTCCGAACCGATGAAAGCTATAAGGATGATGATCCGGAGGAGCTACTGGCTCTGCAACATATTCTTCGGAAAAACAGCGGTGAATCCAATCGGTTGAACGCATGACCTTTAGCGAAAGGTCAGCGAAAGTGAGCGAAAGGTCAGCGAAAGATCAGCGAAAGTAAGCGAAAGTAAGCGAAAGTAAGCGAAAAGGAGCGAATTTTCCCATTGAAAATTTCGTATCCCTTATCTAATCAAATCGAATCCTATCCTACCGTATCCCAATCATACCTAATCTTATCCAACCCAACCCAAGCAAACAAAGAAGACCCAACCGAACCGCTCCGCAGGGGAGGGCGTGGTCAGGTCTTCTCGTCGAAAAAAGTCAGAAATTGCGAAAGGAAATCAAGCCAGGGAAGCCTCCAGCCGCTCGCGGATGGCGGCGATGAACTCGCGGGAGTTGACCGCCTTGACGCTGTCCTTGGCCTCGGGGATCACAAGACCAACCAGGTCCTTGGTCATGATACCGTCGTCCAGGGTCTTGATGCAGGCGGCCTCCAGCTTGTCGGCGAAGGTCACCAGATCGGGGAGACCGTCCAGCTCGCCTCTCTTGCGGAGGGCACCGGTCCAGGCGTAGATGGTGGCCATGGGGTTGGTGGAGGTCTCCTCGCCCTTCAGATAGCGGTAGTAGTGCTGGGTGACGGTGCCGTGGGCGGCCTCGTACTCGTAGTTGCCGTCGGGGGAGACCAGCACCGAGGTCATCATGGCCAGGGAGCCGAAGGCGGTGGAGACCATGTCGGACATGACGTCGCCGTCGTAGTTCTTGCAGGCCCAGATGAAGCCGCCCTCGCTGCGGATCACGCGGGCCACGGCGTCGTCGATCAGGGTATAGAAATAGCGGATGCCCAGCTCCTCGAACTTCTCCTTGTAGCACTCATCAAAGATCTCCTGGAAGATCAGCTTGAAGGTCTGATCGTACTGCTTGGAGATGGTGTCCTTGGTGGAGAACCACAGCTCCTGCTTGGTATCAATGGCGTATTGGAAGCAGGAATGGGCGAAGGAGCGGATGGAGGAGTCCTTGTTGTAGGAGCCCTGAAGCACGCCGGGACACTCGAAATCGTAGACCGTCTGGCGGAAGCTCTCGTTGCCCTCTTTGTCGGTGAAGACCAGCTCGGCCTTACCTTCGGTGGGGACGCGGTACTCGGTGCATTTGTAGACATCACCGTAGGCATGACGGGCGATGGTGATGGGCTTCTTCCAGTTGCGGACGGCTGGGCGGATGGTGTCGATGAGGATGGGAGCGCGGAACACCGTACCGTCAAGGATGGCGCGGATGGTGCCGTTGGGGGACTTCCACATCTCGGAGAGGTTGTACTCCTCCACTCTCTGCTTGTTGGGGGTGATGGTGGCGCACTTGACGGCCACGCCGTACTTCTTGTTGGCGTTGGCGGCGTCCACCGTGATCTGATCCTTGGTCTCCTCGCGCTTGACAAGACCCAGGTCGTAATACTCGGTCTTGAGGTCCACGAAGGGCAGGAGCAGCTCATCCTTGATCATCTGCCAAAGGATGCGGGTCATTTCGTCCCCGTCCATCTCGACGAGGGGGGTGGTCATTTTGATCTTTTCCATGTTCATTAC
>JAGAIH010000503.1 GCA_017626655.1 Clostridia bacterium
CGAGATCGCTCAGAACGCTGACTTCTTCTGCTTCGGTACCAACGACCTGACCCAGATGACCTTCGGCTTCTCCCGCGACGACGCCGGTAAGTTCCTGACCGCTTACTACGATACCAAGATCTTCGAGAACGATCCCTTCGCAAAGCTCGACCAGACCGGTGTCGGTAAGCTGATGAAGATGGCTTGCACCGATGGCCGCGCCAACAACAGCAAGCTCCACATCGGTATCTGCGGTGAGCACGGTGGTGATCCCACGTCCGTCGAGTTCTGCCACGAGCTGGGTCTGGACTACGTGTCCTGCTCTCCCTTCCGTGTGCCGATCGCTCGTCTGGCCGCTGCTCAGGCTGCTATCAAGGCTAAGTAATTCTAACAAAACCCATAGGTATTGCGCCTGTGCGTAATGCCTGTCAATAAGTCATTTGACAGACGGGGGAGGGTGCGATTCGTCGCGTCTTCCCCTGTTTTATAACAGAAAAAGTTTTTTGACCATTTCTTATTTGAATTTGTAAAAGGCAAGTGAGATTTGAAAGTTTTAAGCTATTGCTACCATAAAAACATTTGGAGGAAAATATGAAGAAAGGTATAAAGTTTTTGCTGTTGTGTTTTACTACTGTTGTCGTATCATTTTGTCTTACAATTGCAGTATATGCATATAATTACGCAAATGAAGGTTTGAAAACTGTTCCGACCAATATTTATTTTACAGATAAATTGATGGCGAAAGAAAACTATTATAACCGCTGTATGTCTGCAATGGAAACATGGAATAACACTTGCTTTTCATATGATTGCTTTGATTATAAAGGAATGACTATAGCACCTTTCTACGAACTTGATGAAGACAATAACATGGTTACTGATGGAAAAAACACAATAACATCAGTATTGGGATACTCACAATATCAGGGGGTAACAAATGTATATACAGAATCTACGGGCATATTGTGGTGGAAGAAAACATATATTGTTGAATACGATATAAATCTAAATTCTAATGTTTTTTGGTTTGTTGGTGAAAACGCACAAGATTTGATTAATGGGACAGAGTACAGGTATGATCTAGAAAGTGTGGTTCTCCACGAATTGGGACATGCGTTAGGACTTGATCATAGCGATACCGAATATACGGCAACCGGGCAACGAATTGTGATGTATGCATATACAAGTACGCGTACAGTTTTCCGTCAATTATCAGAAGATGACCGTCTTGCTGTGGTTAATTTGTATTAGGAGATAATAATATGAAAAAGAACATAGTTAAAGCGTGCATTTTAATGGTGGTTATGATGACTTCTGTTTGTCTTGCACTGTGTGTTTCTCCCTATTTAATTAAAACGGAAAAAACAACCACCTCTTATTTTAGTTATCCTCTATATGAAAATTTAGAGGATCTGATTGCGGTGTCAGAAGATGTTATTTGTGTAAGGGTTTTGTCCAAGGAAAATGCCAAATGGACGCCGTACGGCCCTGAGGAAGATGCTCCACTCACTATAACTACAGATTTTGTTATCGAAATTTTAAGTGAAAACGGAAGTTCAGAAGGAATAACCATTTTGCGTGAATATGGGGGACAAGTGGACGGTTACACTTGGGAAGTGGGCAGTTCATCTGATTTGCTCTCGGTATTCGAAGTTGGCAATACTTATGTACTATGTGTTGTAGAATATCCCGAAGTAACGGGCGGTGTATCTTATACAATAGATAATGATACTTATAATTTTACCTCTTGTTATAAATTGACATCGGGCCCAGACTCTGTTTTCTTGGTGCAGGAGAACACAAACTTAAGCGCAACAACAACTATGGTTTTTTCCCAACAATATAGCATAGAGTCTTACACGGGACGATATGCAAATGTTTCGATTTCGGATTTTCCAATATGGCAGAAGGGTGAAATAGAATAGTGCAAACTACTCTTTGAAAAAATACGGAATAGTGTTGTTTATGAAAATAGACCCCTAAATTCATTCCTAAACGAAGTTACCTGTTCAAAAATCTTTTTATATTAGCTTTTTATGCAGATATAAAAGACGGGGAGACATTTTTTGTACTCCCCTCTCTATTTCTATGATGGAGGATAGAATATGCTTCAAGACCTTCATTCCCACACCTACTACTCCTTCTGCGGAAAGGACACCCCCGAGGCCATCGTGGAGGCCGCCATCGCGGGGGGACTGGATACCTTCGGCATCACCGACCACAACTACGGCATCGGCTACGCCCGCCACAGTGTTTTCTGCGCCACCGCGAGCATGGAGCTGGACAACTACGAGCGCACCCTGGCGCGGTATTACGATCACATCAACCTCATCAAGGAAAAGTACGCGGGACAGATCAACGTCCTGCGGGGCATCGAGCTTTGTACCCTGAAAAGCGAGCAGCACCCCAACTTCTCCCTGCCCGACGGCGCGGACATCTCCTACTTCGACTACTGCCTCATTGAGAATCTGGACAACCACACCTCCATCACGGGGGGCGATCTCTTCGCCTACGCCAAGCGGTGCGGGACTCCCCTTGTGGGCGTAGCCCATACCGACCTCTTCGCCCATATCGCCAAGCTGGGCGAGGATCCCCTGAGCTACTTTACACGCATGGCCGAGCAGAATATCTTCTGGGAGATGAACGTCAGCTACGATTCCATCCACGCCTACCGCGAGCATCCCTACTTCCTGGAATTCTTCGCCGACGAAGAAAAGCAGGATATCGTCCGCCGTTCCGGTGTCCGCGTCAGCGTGGGCTTTGACGGCCACCGGGTGGGGGACTACCTCCCCGACCGCGTGGCGGGCTACTGCAAAAAGCTCACCGAGCTGGGCATCAAGATGCCCTTTGAGGAGTAAGCTATGAAACGGTTATTTCTGATTTTGTTGGCTATCCTGATAATGGCCGCGGCCTTCCCGGCCTGCACCACCGAGACTCCGCCCGACGATACCACCGACGGCGTGACCGAGGGGACTACGGTGGGTGACGCCACCGAAGCGCCCACCGAAGCACCCACCGAGGGGAACACCGAGACCCCCACCGAGCCCGACACCGAGGAGGAGGCCCTTATGCCTGTGAAGCCCCTGGAGATCGCCGACAGATACTTCATTTTCCGTATCTGGAACTTCACCGAACGCCCTCTCAGCACCTTCAAGTACATCGTGGATTCCGCCGCGGCCGACGGCTTCAACGCCATCAAGGTGCATATCCCGTGGTACCGCGCCGAGAAGACGGCGGGAGTCTACGACTACGGTGTTTTCGACGAGATGATCGACTACGTGGTCAAGGAAAAGGGCATGAAGGTGGCCATTTCTCTGGATATGACCCGCCGCAAGGGGGACAGCGTAATCCCCGAGACCGAGATCATGCGGGATCCTGCGGGTAACCTTTGTATCGGCGGCTCCGAGACGGGCGACCGTATGCAGATTTCCTTCAACTCCGAGACTGCCGTGGACAAGTGCGTGGCCTTTTACAAGGACGCCGTCAAGCACTACGACGAGCGGTACGGCGATGCCGTCCTGTTCTATCTCCCTGCCTTCTCCCAGTACGCCGAGACCGAATACTGGTGCGCGGGGGAGTACGACTACTCCGACAACGCCAAGACCGCCTTCCGCGCCTTTTTGCGGGAGACCTACGGGACGGTGGATGCCCTGAACGCCGCCCTGGGGACGGACTACGCCTCCTTTGACGGGGTGGAGCCTCCCTCGGCGGGGGCCTCCGACGGCTTCGGTCAGCTGTGGTATTCCTTCCGCCATAAGAGCCTCAAGGCCGTCATCGACCGCCTGGCCCTGGCCCAGGAGGAGGTCACCGATCACACCAAGTTCGCCATCCAGCTGGGGTGTGTCTACGATACCGCCTCGGCTCTGCGCGGCACCTACGGCATCACCGAGCTCTGTGAGAACGTGGATGTCTTCTGGATGGACGACGGCCCCCTCATGAATCACCATTTCTCCATGGACTATATGCGCTCCTGCCTCCCCGATACCGTGGAGCTGGCCCAGGAGATCGACGGCCCCCACCAAAACGGCGCGACCCCCGAAAATTATTTGGCCCAGGGTCTGACCTGCTTTGAGCGGGGATGCACCTACGTCAGCGCGGCCAACTGGGGCATTAACGAGCAATATGAGGCCTACCGCCACGTTTGGCAGGAGATCGCCTCCACCTGGTTGAGCGATACCCCTCCCGCTGTGGTCCAGCCCAACGAGCATACCCCCACGGTGGAGGTGTCCCTCTCGGATCTGCTCCGCCGCCGCTCCCCCGATCGGTATATCACCCTGTACCGCCGTGCGGCCTCGAACGGAGAGTTCGTCTATCTCAAGGTGGTGGACGATCTCACAAGCGCCAAGCCCGCCGATCCCGCCCCCGTGTTCAGCTTCCCCGGAGGGTATTCCGCCGAGCAGGGCAAAAACAACTGGTACTACCGCTCCTCCGCCCGTAAGGGCATGACCGATATGACCTTCGACGCCGCGAACAACCGCTGGCAGGGCGGCGCGGAGTTCTGCCTGATCTCCGCAGGCTCCATGCATCCCGATTCCGTGGACGCCGCCCTGGTCTTCAAGGCCCCCAAGGCGGGGACGGTCACCTGCCTCTACAGCTTCACCTCGGCCTCGGATCAGGGGGACGGCGTGATCCTGTACGTCAAGCACAACGGGGATCGGATCGAGGTCGGGAATGAAAAGAACGGTGGTCTCCTCATCACCTACGGCTCCCCCGCCGACGGAGAGATCACCCTGACGGTAGCCGAGGGAGACGAGATCGCCTTCATCATCAACCGCAACGGCACCAACACCTTCGACGCCACCGACACCTCGGTGACCGTGGCTTATCAGTAAAGAAAAAAAGGGGCGGGATGCCCTGTTATATAAGGAGAAATCATTATGGCAACCGAATACGGACTTCAACTTTTCAGCGTGCGCGACATCACCGGCAACGATCTGGAGGGCGCTCTCAAGGCAGTAGCCGAGATGGGCTACAAGTACGTGGAGTACGCGGGCTTCTTCGGACACTCCGCCGAGCAGGTGAAGGAGTGGCAGGACAAGTACGGCCTGAAGTGCAGCGGCACCCACTCGGGTTGGGGCGAGCTGCTTCCCGAGAACATCGAGGCCACCATCGCCTACCACAAGACCATCGGCAACCCCCACTACATCATCCCCGGCGCGGATCTGTCCACTCTGGACAAGATCATCGACTTCTGCGCCGTCATGAACAAGGCCCAGATCCGTCTGGCCGAGGAGGGGATCTCCCTGGGCTACCACAATCACAGCCACGAGTTCGTGGTCATGCCCTGGGGCTCCACCATCCACTCCGAGCTGGAGAAGAGAGGCACCTTCGACTTTGAGATCGACACCTTCTGGGCCTTCAACGCGGGCATCGACCCCATCGAGACCCTGAAGCGTCTCTCGGGCCGCGTCAAGGTCATCCACCTGAAGGACGGCTTCAAGGGCGGCGCAGGCAAGTCCCTGGGTCAGGGCGAGGCACCCGTGCTGAAGGTTCGCGAGTACGCCATCAAGAATAACATCCGCATGGTCGTGGAGAGCGAGGGCCTGGATCCCACCGGCCTCGAGGAGGTCAAGCGCTGCATCGATTTCCTGAAGGCGCAGGAGTGAGGACGGGGGAACGGCCTCCGGCGGCCCAAGAACCTTTTGGAAATAATCCTCGCTACGCTCGGGGCAAATTTGCCTTTGGCAAATATTGCGAGGTTCTTGGGGATCTCCAAAACCTTTAAAAAAGGGAATCAGATGAAAAAGAGAAGTCACTTTCGTGTAGAGAGTGACTTCTCTTTTTTTCTTTATCCATCAATGGGTTACACTATGGTAACAAGGTGTCATGAATACCGTCTGGGGTCATTGGTCTCGCCCAGTAAATAGTCAATACTGGTGTTATAGAAGCGGGCGAGCTTGATGAGGATTGCCGTGGGAATGTCATTCTCTCCCGTTTCATATTTGGAGTAGCCCGTCTGGGACATTCCGAGATGTTTGGCCACGGCGGTCTGATTGAGATCGCGATCCTCCCGCAGGTCGCGGAGTCTGGGGTACATAGGAACACCTCCCTGAAAGATTTGTGATTATTATAAAATAATCTGTTTCAGGGTATTGACATTTAACCTAAAATAGGTTATAATGTTTTCGGAGAGGAGGTGAGATTTGTGTCATTGGAGGATTTCTTTGAGTTTATTTGGGAAAGTGAAGTAGTTTTTAAGTTATTTTTAATAAGTGCTGTAATTGCGATCGTTTTTTTTGTGGCAAAAATAATGAGATCCGGGGATCAAGGCTGTATGCAGGAAGCCCGAGTGGTCAAAAAAGAAAAAATAGAGAATCAACCGTATTACACACTCACGTTTGAAATACAAGCAAGCAAGGAAGAAAAAGCATATGCGGTCAAGGAGTCGGATGCGAATGTTTTGTCTGTCGGTGACAAGGGAATGCTTTTCTATAAAGGTTATGTTTTTCTTCGTTTTGTAAAGGAAAAATGAGAAAACGAAGAGACATTCATTGTGAAATGCTGAAATTTTTGTATGATCCCGTAAAGAAATAAAAGGAGCCATTGCCTTTAGCGATAGCTCCTTTTTTGCAGGGAAAGACATTATGTCGAAAGGTATTGAGACAGTTCAAGGGGGCTGTGAGCCAAGAACATAGCACCCTTATCGATTAAAAACCTCTCATCCCTCAACCCCCACGTCACCGAAATACACGGCATCCCGCAATTCCTCGCGGTCTGAATATCCACGTCGGAGTCCCCGATATACACCGCGCTATCCAAGGTCACCCCCAGCTCCTTCAGGGCCTCGTACACCGTATCCGGCGCGGGCTTTTTCCGCACTCCGGCCCGCTCCCCGATGGCTACCTCCACCAGGTCTCCGAAGTACTTCTCGCAGAGCTTTTTGGTCGCGGCGTCGAACTTGTTGGACACCACCGCCACCCGGATCCCCCGCTCCCGCAGAGCGGTGAGCATATCCAAGATCCCGTCGTAGGGCTTGGTGTGATCCTCGCAGATGGCGGCGTAGGCGGTCTTGAAGTCCGCGAGGACGGCAAGGGTGGTCTCCTCGTCGGTGCCGTGGGGGACGGCGCGGCGGATCAGCATCTCTACCCCGTTGCCCACGAACATCCGCACCTCGTCCCGGGTGCGAGGGGGGAGGCTGTGGGTCTCCAGGGCCATATTGGTGGCGCGCCAAAGATCCTCCAGGGTGTCCAGGAGGGTCCCGTCCAGGTCGAAAACAGCAGTTTGGTAGGGCATCTTTGTCTCCTTTATTATATACGCGCCCATTCGGGGCGGTATGCGCTCGGTTCTTGGCGTAAGTATGACCCGCCGCAGAGTATCTACGGCGGGTCGGTAGATCCCCTCAAGAGAGGGACAGTTGGCGAGATTTACGCGCCTGCGTTAGCCTCCTCCTGAGACCAGGAGACGAAGTCGGCAGGGGTGTACTCGGCGTTATCGTCGGTCCAGTCGTAGTAGCTCACGCCCTCGAAGGTGTTGCCCATCTCGACGCAAGCCTCCACCTTATCCACCCACTGGGCGTGGTTGAAGAAGACAGACACGAACTTACGGGGCATATCCACGGTGTAGGAGTCGGACAGGCAGTAGGAGAAGGTGAACTCGGCGTTCTTGACCGAGCACTCCTCAAAGGCGAACTCGTCCAGGGTGACCGAGCCGTAGCCCACGAAGCCGGCCATGTTGTGGAAGCCCGAGAGCTTGATGTTCTCCACGTGGCAGTTCAGGAAGCCCAGCTGACCCGCCATGTTGTGGCCCACGAAGCCGGCCAGACGGAAGGCGATGGGGTGGCCGCCGTTCTCGCGGTCCTGGTTGCCGTAGTCCATCCAGCCGTCGGCGGTGAAGTTCTTGACGTAGCAGTTCTCGAACCAGATGTAGCCGTTGGTCTGGACACCCACGAAGCAGCCCACGGCGCGCTCGAAGGCGGTGACGGTGGCGGTGTCGATGGTCAGGTTCTGGAAGGTCATGTCAGCCACGGCCACGCCCACGAAGCCGGTGCCGATCTCGGAGGCGGGGGTGCCGGAGGGGACGTCGTGATCGATGAACTTCAGATTGGAGATGGTGTGGCCGTTGCCCTCGAAGGTCACGCCGAAGAGGGCGTTACCGTCCAGGGGGGTCCACTCGTAGCCGGTCATGTCGATGTCGTCGACGAAGACGATGGTCATGTCGTCGAAGTACTCCATGTCCTCGTTGACGGCCTTATTGAAGGCCATCAGGTCCTCGGCGGTGCGGATGACCACGTGGGTCTCGGGGTCGTACTCCAGGTCGTCGGGATTCCGGGTCTCGTCGCCGTCGGTGTCGGGGGCTTCGGTCTCGGGAGCCTCGGTCTCGGGAGCTTCGGTCTCGGGGGCCTCGGTGACGGGAGCCTCGGTCTCGTCCTCGGCGGGGGCGGTGGTCACGGCGGAGCTGGCGGTGGTGTCCTCGGTGGTATCACCGCTGTCGCAGGAGGCGAAGACGGCGACGCAGGACAGGCAAAGAATGAAGCAGAGTATCAAAGCGGTCAGTTTTCTCATAGGTGGATCCTTCCTTTCGGGTAATTTATTACCATACTATTGTAGCTCATTTTGGCGGATTTGTCAAGGGGGCAGGCGGGAAATTCACAATTTCCGTGAAAAACGGGATGAAAAGACCGACCACAGGAGTCCGATTCTGAAAAATCATCCTTTTGTACGAAAACAAAATGAAGATTTTGTGTGATATATCCATAAGATTATGAAATTGGTGTGAAATTTACTGTATTTTCGCAAAATCCCGTTGACAAAATCTCAAATTCATGCTATAATCTCTACCAAGGAATGCCCGTTTTCAAAGGGAAACGGTCTCCCGTGAGCAGCCCCGTCACCATTGTTAACAGTTCAGTATTGAAAAGTTCACAATTTTGGTGTATGATAAGGACACCGAACCGCGTTCAAGGGGGACGCGGCCTGTGTGCGTGACTGCCACAAAACAATATTTTCATGGAGGAAATTATCATGAAGAAGATTTTTGCAATCGTCATTACCGTTGCTATGCTTCTCTCTCTGGGTGCTGTCGCGGCATCCGCTCTGACCAGCGATGAGATTGAGGGCGTCGACTTCACCGCCGGTGGCTACAGTGTTGAGAACGCTGAAGACTTCTCTTCTGTTGGTACCGTTAAGATTACTTGGGATCCCGATGCTTCCACGAAGCTGGATGTCACCGATGGTGATATGAATGACTGGGCCCAGGCCGAGTACAACACGGTGACCCTGGACGCATCCAACATGGTTTGGTGGGCACCCCATTCTACCGTTCCCGCCGGCTGGCAGATCCAGACCTACTTTGTCGCTGACAAGGATTACCTGTACGTCGGCTTCTACGTGACCGATTCCGCTTTCGCTTACGGTAGCGCAGGCGGTCACTACGACGGTGACGCTTTCCAGGTGTGCATTGACTTCGGCGGCCTGATGGGCAAGACCCTGAAGGAGGACCCCGATGCTCTGCCCAACCCCAAGAACATCTTCTACTCCTTCTCCTGCACCGGCGACGGTAACGCTCTGGAGATCTGGCGCGAGGAGGCCGATAACAACGGTATCATCGCCGCTGAGGAGGGTGTCAAGGGTGCTGCTGCCGCTACTGCGACCGGTTGGGCTGCTGAGTTCGCTCTTCCCTTCCAGATGCTGTACGATGACTACGAGTGGAAGGCATGGGCTGAGGACCCCAAGATCTACGTCGGTTCCGACGAGCAGCTGCCCCTGAACATCGGTTGCTGCCTGTACTACCTGGATCGTTCCGCTACCGCAGGTGATATTCACTGGGCAGCAGGCTCCACCAACGGTATCACCGATGCTTCCGGTGTTCCTTGCGTTTCCTGGTCCGCTTACGACAACGGTATCAACCTCGAGCTGGACTATGTTGACGGTATTGAGTTCACCTGCGAGAACATCGTGGTCCTTCCCCTGACCGAGACCACTCCCGAGGAGACCGAGGCCCCCACCGAGGAGCCCACCGAGGAGCCCACTGAGGAGCCCACCGAGGAGCCCACCGAGGCCCCCACCGACGCTGCTACCGACGCTCCCGCTACCAACGCTCCCGCTACCGAGCAGGAGACCGAGGCTGAGGGTGGTTGCGGTTCCGTCATCGGCTTCAGCGCTATCGCTGTCCTGGCCGCTGCCGCTGCTGCTGTCGCTCTGAAGAAGGACTAATTCCTTCCTTTCAGACTGACTGAACAGGTCAAACATACTTCGCCCCGCCTGCCCCTTGCAGGCGGGGCTTTTCTCTTTTCCGACAAGGCATATTGTACAAAATTTGTGACGGAATCTGAAACAAAGGGGAACCCGTATTGACAGACGGCGGGTGGCGTGCTATAATGACAACGGAGGGGTGTCCCGCGGGGATGCTCAAGAATTGATACAGAGAGGAGACCCGTTATGAAAAAGTGTTTGGCTTACCTCGCCATTCTGTCCCTGCTTCTGTCCCTCGGTACGGTCTCTGCCGCCGCCGAGCTGCCTCCCGTGGGCTTTACCCCAGGCAAGTTCCTCGCCGACGATCCCGAGGCCTACTCCAACGTGGGAACCGTTACGGTGGATTGGAAGCCCGATATCACGAGTCAGATCGACATGACCGACGGCGACCTGGCCGACTGGTACGCCGCGGGGCTGACCCCCACCGAGATCACCTCCTACAACATGGTTTCGTGGGTGAGAGACGAGGCCGTGACGGATTGGCGCACGACCTCCTTCTGTGCCGCTGACCCCGACTATATGTATCTGGCCTTTGACATTACGGATCCCGATTTCGCTTACGGTACGGGAGGCGACACCTACGACGGCGACGCCATCCAGCTGTCTCTGGATTTCGGCGGCAAGCTGGGCGAAGCCATTGAGGAGGATCCCGACAGGCTCATGGGCCCCAAGAATAGCTTCTACTCCTTCTCCTGCGAGGCCGACGGCGCGCCCATTCGGGTCATGCGGCAGGAGTTGGATCTGAATGGCTGGCTGACCGAGGCCGATGGCGATGGCGTCAAGGGCGCGGCCAAGCGCACCGACAAGGGCTGGAGCGTGGAGCTCGCTCTGTCGTGGCAGCTTCTGTATGACGATTACGTCTGGAAGGCATGGGATGATGATGGTCTGATCTATGTCAGCGGCGATTATGAGCTGCCCTTGAAGGTCGGCTGCGCCCTGTACTACCTCAACCGCGCCGAGAGCGGTGGGGAGATCCTCTGGGCGGCGGGCACGACCAAGGGCCTGGTGGATGGTAACGGGAATCCCGTTGTGTCCTGGACTCCCTACGATAACGGCATCACGTGGACACTCCCCTATCAGCCCGATATGTCCTTCAACTGTACCGGCATTGTGGTCGTTGAGGGTCTTGAAACAACGGCTCCTCCCGAGACCGAGCCTCCCTACGAGCCCGACGAGGAGATCGGTATCTCCACCGAGATCGCCACCGAGTCGCTGACCATGCCCCCCGAGTGGTGGGCTGAGACCGAGCCTGTGGAATGGAAAGAGACCATCCCTCCCGAGGTGGAGGAGACCCTCCGCGACGCCGCCGAGGATCTGGACAAGGAGGCCGAGCTGAACGCCATCCTGGAAAAGTACGGCTGTACCTCCACCCTGGGCGCGGGCAGCCTCGCCGCCCTCTTGACCCTGGCTGGCGCAGCCTACGTGATCCGCAAGAGAAAATGACCGAGAAAGAATGTTTTTTTCGGCTTCGGTGACCGTTTGGGGAAAAATGCCGTCTGTATAAGTGAAGACCTCCCATGAAAGGAGCTGTTATCATGAAAAAGCTGACTGTTTTCGCGGTACTCCTCGCCCTGCTCCTCTCGGTGAGCGGGATCGCCGTATCCGCTACTCAAATGCCCGTTGACGTCGGCCTGACCCCCGGACAATACGCGGGGGGAGACCCCGAGCAGTTCTCCGCTCCCGGTACCGTCAACGTGGATTGGATCCCCGAGCTGAACGGCGCCATCGACGTCACCGACGGCGACCTGGCCGACTGGTACGCCTCGGGCGCGAAGGGGATTGTGATCACCCCCCACAATATGGTCTCCTGGGTGGATGCCGAGAGCGGTATGCCCCAAGACTGGAAGATGACCACCTTCTACGCCGCCGACTCTACCTACCTTTACTTCGCCTTCGATATCGTGGACGCCAACTTCACCTACGGCACCCGCGCCGAGGGCTATGACGGCGACGCCATCCAGCTCTGCCTGGACTTTGGCTATAAGCTGGGCCACGTGGCCGATCGAGAGCCCGACAAGATCGTCGCTGTGAAGGATACCTTCTACTCCTTCACCTGTCGGGAGGACGGCGCCCCCCTGGGGATCATGCGCCAGGAATCCGCCCGGGACCGCCTGCTCTGTGAGACCAACGGCGACCCCGTCAAGGGCGCGGCGAGACAGACCCCCGACGGCTGGTCGGTGGAGCTGGCCATGAGCTGGGATATGCTCTACGAGGACTACCTCTGGAAGTCCTGGGAGGAGGATCCCCGCGTATTCGTGGGCGCGTCCCAGGGGGTCCCCCTGTCTATGGGTATGTGCATCTACTACCTCAACCGCGCCGGGAGCGACACCATTACCTGGGCGGCAGGCACCGTCAAGGGCTGGACAAATGAGAACGGTGACCCCGCCGTCACCTGGACGGTCCTGGACAACGGTATGCGGCTGGACCTGGCCTCCGACTACGCCATGCAGGTGCAGAGCAAGGGCGTGGTGGGGGTATACGAGGGGGTCGGCATGGAGGAGGTGCTGACCAACGAGGACGGCTCTCCCCGGGACGAGATGCCCGATGCTCCCATCGAGGTGGAGTCTATGCCCCCTGTGTGGATCGAGACCCCCGCAGTTGACCCTGTCCCGGAGGATACCTTGGATAACGAGCTGCAGGCCATCCTGGAGAAGTACGGCTGTACCTCCACCCTGGGCGCGGGTAGCCTCGCCGCCCTCCTGGCTCTGGCGGGCGCGGCTTACCTGTTCCGCAAGAAGAAATAAGGATACTATGGGACCGTCACCCGCCGTGGCGGTCCTTTTTTTCGGAAAATGAGAAAATCTACTCAAAACCTCTTCACAAATCCGTGAAAATGTTGTATAATAAGGATAACTGTCACCGTCTGTGAAAGGAGGTACCCATGAAACCATCCCCGCGAAAGATCTGCGCGCTCCTGCTGGCCGTTTTCCTGGCCATGGCAGGCCTTTGTACCTCCTTGACCACGGCCGTCTCGGCCTCCCCCGACGAGGGCGGGCGGGTACCCTACCGCTTCCATTTCGAGACCCTCCACACCACAAGCGCGGGTGGGACCATGATCCAGGTGGTCCGCGATCTGGAGCTGGATCTGGGTGACCGCCTGGTGGCGGAGGGCTGGATGGCCACCGCCGAGGGCGTGTCGGCTTACCAGTACCTGTGGCTCCCTGCGGGAGGCGGCTTTGGGGAGTGGGTCACCGTCAAGAATCCCCACATCGGCCCTCGCGGGGACCTGACCGCCGCGGGAATCGAATACCCCTCGGGCCATAGCACGGCGGGCTTCTCCATGAGCATCGCCCCGCCCAAGGACGCCTCCGAGGGCTACTACGATCTCTACATCCGCGCCCTGGACGGTATGGGTACCCCCTGTGACCTGGCCGTTCTCCTGAACCTTCGCTACGGCGAGCCCGACTTCGTGTCGGCCTCGGGACAGACCATCAGCCTCCCCCGCATCGCGCGGGAGGGGGATGCCTCTCTCTCGGGCGGCGCCACCGTGGAGAACGGTCAGCTCCGCATCCCCCCCGACGGCCGCGTGCGGCTGGGGGAGCTGAACCTGGCCGGCTTCACCAAGGTCAAGATCACCTACTCCATCCCCGATACCCATGCCCTCATGGGGGACAAGACCCCTATCCTGGGTCTGAAATCCTCGGGCGCCTACAGCTACGGTAAGGAAACCGAGCCCTACAACACCACCCACAGCCTGGTGTACGCCCCCCTCACAGCCCGGTCGGGAGAGGTGACTCTGGAGCTGGACGCCTGCGATGAGAACGGCGAGATCTGGCTCACGGGACACCTGGATGGGGATATCCTCATCTCCAGGATCCAATTCGTAGCCAGGGGCTACGCCACCGACCGCGTGGCCGCCCATGTCAACCTGAGCGGCGAGCTGAAGCCCTATCTCAACGGCGTCAACCACACCTCGATCACCACCGTGACCGATCCCACCCTGGGGGACGTCCTCCGCCTGGAGGTCACGGAGGAGACCAACGACCCCTACGCCTACTTCCGCGCGGAGGATCTTCTGAGGGAGAACGGGATCGCCCTGGACGCCGACGAATACAAGTATATGGTGTTCCTTTACCGCGCCGACCCCGCCAACAATACCGACCGCATGAATCTCTACCTCTGCTCCGGTCCCATCATAGGGCCTACGGAGGACTGTAACCAGGGCGTGACCCTGGAGCGGGACGGAAAATGGCACTACCTGCTGGTGGATCTCTCGGCGAAGGCCAACTGGGGCGGGATCATCCACGGCTGGCGCTTCGACTATATCAGCGGAGACAGCGACGCGGGAGACGGCGTGGAGCTCGCCTCGGTCCAGCTCTTCCGCACGGCCAAGGCCGCCCGCAAGCTGGCCGGGAAGGACCCCATGAGCAAGGAGCCCTACAGGATCGGCGATCCCACCGTCGTCAAGGACATGAGCGAGGAGACCGACGCCGAGGAGCCTGCCTTCATCCTGGATCCCGCCGACACCTATGAGGTCACCGAGCCTCCCGCCGAGCCGCCGACCGAGCCTCCCGCCGACACCATCCCCTCCGATACCCATACCCCCGACAGCGAGTCTGTCCCATCCCCCGACGGGACCCGAGAGCCCTCCGCCAAGCGAGGCTGTGCCTCGGCGGTGTCCTCCCTGTCCCTGCTCCCCCTCCTGTCTCCTCTGCCTCTATGGCTGAAGAAAAGAAATAACCCTACCCACAAAGGAGAAAACCATGAAACGTAACCTTCGTACCCTCGTTTCGATCCTGTCCCTGGTCCTGGCCCTGGCCATGCTGGCCTCCGCCTGGGTCACTCCCACCCTGGCCGCTCCCCCCGCCGAGAAGATCAGCGACGAGCAGGGCCGTAAGACCGCCGAGATCACCCTGGCCGATGGCACTAAGACCGGTGTCCTGTGGAGCGACATCTCGGTCAGCGGCTCCACCTACGGCACCGACCGCCAGGTCAATATGGTGGAGATCGACCTCTCCAACACCCACCTCTCCATGGAGGTCCTGACGGGTGGACAGTACATGGTTAGCACCAAGACCCTGAACAAGGCCGCCGCCGACTACAACGCCGCCCATAAGGGTCAGACCGTCCTGGCCGCCGTCAACGGCGACCTCTGGATGACCGCCGTCCACAGCGGCTCCTCGGTGTCCAAGAAGGTGCTGAAGGTCACCCGCGGTATCCTCATGATCGACGGGGAGATCTGGGCCTCCCAGCAGATCGACCAGGAGAACCTGGGCGCCACCAACGCCGAGAAGAACACCCCCGCCGGCAATAAGGCCGCCTTCGGTGTCACCTCTAAGAATCAGCCCCTAGTGGGCTCCCCCGACATTCGGGTCACCATGACGGTAAACGGCAAGGAGATCAGGGCTGACGGCATCAACCGTCTCCCCGCCCTCAACGCCCTCATCGTCTACAACCACCGTGTCAACGATACCAACTACGCCCTCAACGACGCCTACGAGGTGGAGCTGGAGGTGGACAAGACCTCGGCCTTCAAGGCAGGCGGTGAGCTCTCCGCCAAGGTGGTGGGCATCTACAAGACGGGCGCCGCCACCCGTCCCGCCATCGGCGCCAAGACCATCGTCCTCACCGCCCGCGGCAACCGCGTCGCCGACCTGCAGAACAACTTCAAGGTGGGCGATACCGTCACCTTCAAGACCACCCTCACCGATCGCATGGGCCGCTCTGAGCTGTGGCAGGACGTGCAGGACGCCATCGGCGGCCATATGCAGCCCATCGTGGACGGTAAGCTGGCCGTGGCCAACGGCGACAGCACCGCTTACCCCGCCTCCTTCGTGGGCTACCGCGACGACGGCACCGTGGTGCTCTGCTCCATGACCTCCACCATTGACGGCAGCCGCGCCGGCCTGCGCTTCAAGGATGGCTACAAGTTCTGCACCGAGATGGGCTTCAATAGTGTCTTCTACCTGGACGGCGGCGGCTCCTGCACCTTCCTGACCCTGGACGAGGGCAGCTACACCATCCGCAACCAGTGCTCCGACGGCTCTCCCAGAGCGGTCATCAACGGCATCGGCGTGGTCTGGAACGAGACCCCCGTCTGCGAGAAGCAGGGAAGCCTGTCCTACATCAAGACCGCCGTGGATATGTCCACCATCCCCGCTACCTACCTGGACGGCGCCCTCATCAACGAGCTGATCGGCGGTCAGAACGCCGTCAATACCGGTTACGATGAGACCGAGAAGGCCTTCAAGATGACCACCGCCACCGCCACCAACGACCCCTATGCTACTCTGGATTTCGGCGCCCTGGCTCCCGCCTCCGCCGACGAGTACAAGTACCTCGTGTTCAAGGTGAAGAATGATCATACCAACCCCAGCACCACCCTGCAGCTCTTCTACGCCGCCGGTGCGGACAACGGTGCCGACGGTAATCGAACCAAGTCCGCCTCTGTCAAGTCGGGTATGGACGGCTGGCAGTACGTTACGGTGGATATGAGCAAGGTGGCCAAATGGACGGGAAAGATCAACAATATCCGTCTGGATATTTTTGACGGCTCCAATACTCCTGAGGGCAAGACCATGTACTTCGGTGCCATTGTCCTGTGTAAGACCGCCGAGGAGGCCGCCAAGGTTTCCGA
>JAGAIH010000504.1 GCA_017626655.1 Clostridia bacterium
CGCCTCCGACGAGCAGCTGGACTCCCCCATGCTCTACTGCTCGGGCCGTGACGGCACCGCTTCCTTCGATCCCGACCACATGGGCGAGGATCTGACCCCCCTCTTTGAGACCATCGTGGACTACATCCCCGCTCCCGAGGGCGACGAGGAGGGCCCCCTCCAGCTCCTGGTCTCCTCCATCGACTACAGCGACTACGTGGGCCGTATCGGCATCGGCCGCATCGAGCGCGGCTCCATCAAGGTGGGCCAGGAGGCCATGATCTGCAACTACCACGCGGGCACCGCTCCCCGCAAGACCAAGATCGTCACGGTCATGCAGATCGACGGCCTGGTGCGTAAGCCCGTGGAGACCGCTACCGTGGGCGATATCGTCTGCTTCTCGGGCGCGGGCGAGATCACCATCGGCGATACCGTTACCGCCATGGATTGCGTGGAGCCTCTGGAGTTCGTCAAGGTCTCCGAGCCTACCCTGGAGATGACCTTCGCGGTCAACGACTCCCCCCTGGCCGGTAAGGAGGGCAAGTTTGTCACCTCCCGCCAGATCCGCGACAGACTTTACCGCGAGCTTCTGAAGGACGTTTCTCTCCGCGTCAGCGACGGCGAGACCACCGACGAGTTCCGCGTGGCGGGCCGCGGTGAGATGCATTTGTCCATCCTCATCGAGACCATGCGCCGCGAGGGCTTCGAGCTGACCTGCTCCAATCCCCGCGTGCTGTACAAGGAGATCGACGGCGTCAAGTGCGAGCCTATGGAGATGATCACCCTGGACGTCCCCAACGACTACGTGGGCCCCGTGGTGGAGAAGCTGGGCCAGCGCAAGGGCGACCTCATTGAGATGACCCCCCTGGGCTCGGGCAACCGTATGCGTATCGAGTACAAGATCCCCACCCGTTGCCTCTTCGGCTACCGCTCCGAGTTCCTCACCGCCACCCATGGCGAGGGCATCATGAACACCCTCTTCGCCGGCTACGAGCCTCACCGCGGTGAGATCGTCATGCGCTTCACCGGCTCCCTGGTGGCCTCCGAGGCGGGCGAGACCACCCGCTACGGTCTGTACAAGACCCAGGAGCGCGGCCAGATGTTCGTGGGCCCCCAGACCCAGGTCTACGAGGGCATGATCGTGGGCGAGAACCCCAAGAACGACGACATCGCCCTGAACCCCTGCCAGACCAAGCACATGACCGCCGTCCGCTCCACCGGCGCCGACGAGAAGCTCCTGCTGACTCCCCCCCGCATCTTCACCCTGGAGGAGGCCATCGAGTACATCAACGACGACGAGCTGATCGAGGTCACCCCCAAGTCCATCCGTCTCCGCAAGGTCATTCTGGACACCGAGACCAGAATGAAGGAAATGATGCGGAAGCGCAGAGCCTTGCAGGGGAAGTAAACATTCAACAAAACAGAGAAAACGGACTGCGGGAGAGATCCTGCGGTCCGTTTTTTTGGAGAAATCTTTTTTCGGTTTATAGAAGTGTCTGCCCTTCACACCCGGTGCCATCCGCTCCGTCCGCTTCAATCATCATACCCGCTGAACGCGCTGACCATGATGCGGCCCAACGCGAACCCGAACAGAGCGAAGCTGACGATTTCCAGGATCATCATGAAGAGATAGACTCCGTAGGTGACCTCGGTGTAGGTACCGTGGGAGCAGAGGTAGTAGTGTCCCGCCTCGTACAGCTCGTAGGCCGTCTCGGCCTCGTGCAGGGCACTCCCGCCAAGGCACACATTGGATAAAAAGAACACGAGAAAAGGAATGGCAGCGAGCAGGGAGTTCAGCGTGACGTGTCGGACAGGCCTCCAAAGGGTATACAGGATGCCTGCGGCAAGGGTCGCCAGGAACCCGTACAGGGAAACAAGGGGATCCATAGTGCCTCCTTTCATCCGATCGCGGCAAAGCTCACAATTCTATGTACTGCGGCACGATATCCGCATACGTCCCGTCGGGCAGTCTGAACCCCTTGGGGATCACCCCCAGACGGGTAAAGCCCACCTTCTCATACAGGTGGAGCGCCGCGGTATTGGTGGCCACCACGGCGTTGAACTGCATGACCCTAAAGCCGTGAGCCTTGGCCTGCTTCAGACTATCCCGCACCAGAGCCTCCCCCACGCCCTGCCCTCGGGCATGGCGGGCCACGGCGTAGCTGGCGTTGGCGATGTGACCGCAACGGCCGACGTTGTTGGGGTGGAGGATGTACATCCCCAGCACCGTCCCGTCCTCGTCCACCGCCACGGCGGTCAGGGTCTGCTCGGCGAAAAAGGCTGCGCCCGCATCGAGGGTCAGGGGCTCTGTCTGGGGAAAGGCCACCCCGTCCTCCACCACCCGGTTCCAGATGGACACGGCGGCGGGGGTTGTCTCGGGGGTGACGGGAATGACGGAGTAGGGCATGGGAAGCTCCTTTCGGAATGGTTTTCGATGGGGGCTTTGCGTTCAAATTTGGGTTTGTCGGTGTGTTCGTTCTCCCGTTCTCTGACCTTCCCCTCTGGGGAAGGGGGACCATCCGAAGGATGGTGGATGAGGTATACCCTATAGGTATCAGTATGTTTTGGGGTAAACCTCACCCACCGCTTCGCGGTCCCCCCTCCCCAAAGGGGAGGGTC
>JAGAIH010000505.1 GCA_017626655.1 Clostridia bacterium
CGCCGTCAGCAACGACGGGCTGACGGATCATGGTGGTGTCATCGGTGGGGCCGGTACCGGTGGAGGACATGTACAGCTGCATGTCAGCACCGGTAGCGTCGGTGCGGTAGCGGATCGCAACGTAGCGGGCACCGTCTACGCCTGCGAAGGGATACCAGTAGGGATCGGCACCGAGAGGAACAACGTGAATGTAGCCGTCCTCCAGGGTAAGACAATCCTGGGTCATGTTGTTGGGATCGCCGCCGGTGACGGTCTGGATGTCTTCGGCATCAAACACGTTCACGGGCTCCATGGGATCCTGGGTCTCGGGCTCCTGAGTAGGAGTGTCGGGTTCCTTGGTAGGATCTTCAGGCTTGGGAGTCTCGGACTCGTCGGGCTCGTCAGTAGTTTCTTCGGGCTCATGAGTCTGATCGTCGGTGTCGGGGGCCTCAGTGGGGTCCTCGTCACCTTGGGTGGGCTCTTCAGTAGGTTGATCGGCTACCGTGGTCTCTTCAGGAGGAACGGGATCGTCCTTACAAGCCACGAAAACCAGGGTCAGTGCCATCAGAAGAGCGAGAAGAATGAGAATCTTCTTTTTCATGGGTATACTTCCTTTCATAAATTTTTTGGGAAGCCGAGCTTTTCATAAACAAAAGATCGACCACCCGGGGATGCCCGCGTTCATTTTACCACAAAACTCTGTTTTTTTCAAGCATTTCTCTATATTTTATAGAATATTTCTTCATTTTTGTAGATACTGCACAATATAAATGAGTTAAAAGCAAGCAAAAGAAACAGAAAGCACCCCTCCCGAAAAATCGTCAAGAGGGGCGCGCCTTTTGAATATTAATGAGAATAATTAAATTCTAGAATCTGATCGATCAAAACCTCCTCCGAGGTACTGTCCGATAGAATGAAGTATTGCTTTTTGGATTCGTCGTGTCCAATGTCGGTTCGATACGTACCGTCATTCAAACGGATTTTATACTCCACTTCGAATTCATACTGCGTGTATTTTCCTGATTCTCCCGATACAATGCTTTCGTTGATCTTTGTGAGCTTGATATCGTACAGCCTTTGCATGGTAAAGGGTGCCTCGGGGTCATGGTTTGCATAGTAATTCGACGAAAAGAGAGCGTTGTATGCATCGGCATCTCCAGCAATAATGGTATTAATGAAATCACGAAGAACGACAGCAGCCGGTCCGTAACCCGTTACCGTCTTATCCGTCAATTCTTCGGTCATACCGCTCCGCTCGTCGCAGTAGTAGATGCGGCGGTTCAATTGGAGGTAGTCGGGGTCTTTCATGATGTCGTATTCATAGTCCGGTGTGGCAAAAATAATCGAGCTGGGCGGAAGCTTGGGGGTCTCTTCCTCCGCGCCGCCTGTCTGGAGCTTATCCAGAAAACCGATCAGCGGAAAGGCAATCACGGCGAAAATCACCATGGAAATAATCACAATGAGCATATTTCTTTTCAGCTTGCGGGTAGATTCCTTGGCCATTCGGGATTGTTCTTCAAAGTTTTGATTCTCTTGATCCATTGAGAAGACCTCACTTCACCGATTTTTTCTTAGTATAGCATATTCTTTCTCCGAAAGCAAGGGGAACTTTCGTTTTTTTTATAAAATTTTCATGAATTATCCCCGGAAAGTGTTGCAGGATTTCAAAAAATGTGGTATAATAATTTGATTTTATCATTAACAAGAGGTACACTTTATGAAATACCTGGTTCTGATCCCCGACGGCATGGCCGATCGTCCCATTCCTGCTTTGCAAGGATGCACGCCTATGGAAGCTGCCGTCAAGCCCTGCATGGATGCGCTGGCTTCCCGCTCCACCGTGGGTCTCGTCTCCAACGTTCCCGAGGGCATGGTCCCCGAGAGCGACACAGCAAACATGGCCATTCTTTCCTTTGATCCCAAGGTATATTCCCACGGGCGTTCTCCTCTTGAGGCCGTCAGCATGGGACTACAGATGGCTCCGGACGAAACGGCTTACCGCTGTAACGTGGTGACTCTCTCCGACGAGGGAGAGTACGAGGACAAGATCATGCTGGATCATTCCGCTGACGAGATTACTACGGCCGAGGCTGACGAACTCATCAAGGCACTTGAAGCACATTTCGGAACGGATTACCGCCACTTCCATACGGGTGTCAGCTACCGTCACTGCATTCTCTGGAAGGATGGAAACGACACCTACGATTTTTCCCGCCCCCACGATATCATCGGGCGCACCATTCGCGATTATCTTCCCAAGGAAGAAAACGGCGGCGGTGAGTTTCTGAGACTCATGAAGGAAAGCTATGATGTTCTCAACCATCATCCCGTCAACGAGGCTCGTCGGGCGAAGGGTCTGAAGCCTGCCAACTCAGCCTGGCTCTGGAGCCCCGGCAAAAAGCCCCGTTTGCCCGATTTTTCAGAAAAGTGGGGTATTCAAGGTACTGTAATTTCTGCCGTTGATCTCATCAAGGGCATCGGGCTTTGCGCCGGTATGCGTTCGATCGACGTGGAGGGGGCTACGGGTAACGTGCACACCAATTACGATGGCAAAGCACAGGCTGCTGTGCAGGCGTTTCGTGAAGGCTCGGATTTCGTCTACGTTCACGTCGAAGCGCCCGACGAATGCGGTCACAGAGCCGAAATTGAAAACAAGGTTCTTTCTGTTGAGCTGATCGACCAAAAGATCCTTAAGCCCGTTTACGAATATCTTCTTTCCACAGGCGATGACTTCAAGATCCTGGTGCTCCCCGACCATCCGACCCCCATTGAGATCCGTACCCATTCCATGGAGCCCGTTCCCTTCTTCCTCTACGATTCCCGCAAGGATGTTGCGGGTACCGCGCTCTTTACCGAATCGGAAGCCGCCGCGACCGGGTTGTACCTGCCCAACGGCTTTACACTTCTGGACAGCGTGATTGAAACCAGGTGATCCTTCCCTACACATTCAGAAAGGAGGCTCTGCCGTGTCTGAGCTGAAACATACTCCCGCTTCCGCATCCCCTGATGGTATGCCCTCTCAGCCCGTCTCCGAGAAAAAGGAGAGCTTTATCTCGGTGATCTTTGATTATCTGGAGATCATGGTTTTTGCCGTCTGCGCCGTTCTTTTGCTGTTTACGCTTTGCGGAAGACTTTGTAAGGTCAACGGATCCTCCATGCGAAATACCTTGTACAACGGCGAGATGCTTCTCACCACGAATCTGACACAGCCCGAAGCGGGTGATATCATCGTTTTTCATCAAACGAGCGATCTCTACGCACGCTTTAACGAGCCCTTGGTTAAGCGTATTATTGCCACTGAAGGGCAGACTGTCCGTATTGACTACGTTAAGGGAGAAGTCTTCGTGGATGGAGAGCCGTTGGACGAGCCATATGCTGCGCTACTCAATCAGAGCGGCGCGGAAATCGGCCGCTGGACACAAGCCCCCGCGTATAATTTCGACCGTTCTACCGGAATATTTGAGGCTATCGTCCCCGAAGGTTGCTATTTCGTTATGGGGGATAACCGTAACAATTCGGCCGACAGCCGCTCCCGTGAGGTCGGCTTCGTGGATACGCGCCGGGTGCTGGGAAAGGTCGTTTGCCGACTGAAGCCCTGGACGGTTTACGATTAAATGCAATATTCAAAATGCAACAAACAGAATCAAGTACGGTTTTTGTTTACAGATTCAAAACAGAGGTAATATAATGCCCAGCGAACACATTCAATGGTTTCCGGGTCATATGGCGAAAACCCGCCGACTGATTACCGAGAACCTCAAAAACGTGCATATCATCATCGAGGTGCTGGACGCCCGCGTTCCTGTCAGCTCGCGCAATCCCGAGCTACGGAAAATGACTGGGGATAAGCCCACCATTCTGCTCCTGAACAAAGCTTCCCTGGCCGACCCCAAAAAGAGCAAGGAGTTCGTCAGGCTTTACACCGATACCCATACCGTCTGCATACTCTGCGATTGCGTGACAGGCGAAGGACTTAACCGCCTTCCGGAGGCCATCCGTACCGTTCTCAAGGACAGAGTTGATCGCTACGAGGAAAAGGGACAGGCAGGCAGACACCTGCGGGCCATGGTGGTAGGTGTCCCCAACGTAGGCAAATCCACCCTCATCAACCGCATGAGCGGCGGTGTCAAGGCTAAGACCGAGAACCGCCCCGGCGTGACCCGCAACAAGCAATGGGTCTCCACAAAAATTGGTATTGACCTGCTGGATATGCCGGGTGTTCTGTGGCCAAAGTTTGAAGACCAGATCATCGGAGAAAACCTGGCGGTCACGGGTGCGATTCGCGACGATATTCTGGATATCGAGCATTTGGCCATTAAGCTGGTGGGACGGCTCCGCGAGCTGTACCCGAACGAGCTGGCTACCCGTTTTAAGCTGACGGATACCGACAAATGGCAGGAGCTTTCCGACATGGAGCTCATTTCACGGATCGGCAAAAAGCGCGGATGTCTCATTCCGGGAGGTGTCGTGGACAACGAGAGGGTCTCCAATCTGCTCATCGACGAATTCCGCGCAGGCAAGATCGGCAGACTTACCATTGATAAGCTCCCCGGATCAAAAAAGGCCGCTGTCGAGCCCGTAAAGTCCGCCGAGACTTCGCCCATAATTGCGGACAAGCTTTTTACGGATACACCCGAAGCTTCCAAAAAGGAGGGTAACACAAATGCCCTCCTATGATCTGGAAAGAGCAATCAGGGTGGATGGCTACGCCGTTGTTTGCGGCGTGGACGAGGCGGGGCGCGGCCCTCTTTGCGGCTCGGTTGTAGCCGCTGCCTGTATCCTGCCAGACGGGCTGGAGATCCCCGAGCTGAACGACTCGAAAAAGTTGACTCCCAAGAAGCGTGATAAGCTCTTTGATCTCATAAAGGAAAAAGCTATTGCCTACGGCATCGCCGAGGGGACGGTCGAAGAGATCAACCGTCTCAACATTCTGGAAGCCGACCTTCTGGCCATGCGCCGCGCCATTGATTCCCTGCATACCCCCGACGGACGTCCCTACAAAGCGGATTTTGCTCTCATTGACGGGAATATTGATCGGGACTTTCAGATTCCAGCCCGTGCCATCGTAAAAGGTGATTCCCTGTCCATGTCCATCGCGGCGGCGTCTGTCCTGGCCAAGGTCACGCGTGACCGTATGTGCGAGGATATGGACAAAGCCTATCCGCAATACGGTATCGCCAAGCACAAGGGCTATGGCACCAAGGAGCATATGGCCGCCCTTCGTGAATTTGGCCCTACTCCCATCCACCGCACCAAATTTATCCGCTTTTTGAACGAGGATGACTCATGAGCGACACGAAGGTCTTAGGCAATATGACCCACCGCCAGTTCATCGGTAGACTGGGAGAGGACGAAACCGTCCGCCGATACGCCGAGCAGGGCTTCAGGGTAGTCGCGCGGAATCTTCATTTGTCCCACAATGAGATTGACCTCATTCTGGAAAGTGAGACTCATCTGGTTTTCGTTGAGGTCAAGACCCGCCATGCGTCTCCCAATGTGCGAAGCCGATTTGGACGTCCCGCCGCCGCCATAGACAAGGGCAAGCGCGAGCGCATAAGAAAGGCCGCGCAGGACTATCTCCGCGCATATCCCACTGAAAAACAGCCCCGTATCGACGTCTCGGAGGTCTATCTCCGTCGAATGGCTGACGGCACCGACGAAATCCTGGATGTAAAGATCTTCCCTGCCGCCTACGCGGGACGCTAATCTCTCAATTGGAGGAATTTTCAATGAAATTGTCTCTTTTCGATACCCATTGCGATACGGCCTTTGAGCTGTATCACCGAGGGGTTCATCTGGACGCAAATGATTGCTGTCATATTTCCCTTGAAAAAGCATCGGCCTACGACGCTTATGCCCAGTACTACGCCGTATGGAGCAACCGCCGCAAGGACGACGAGACCTGCTGGCAGGATTTCTTGCGTATCGCTGCCAATTTCCAGGCAGAGCTCGCCCGTATTCCCGAAAAAGCAGTCCACGTCACTACCGCAACAGAGTTGCAAGCGGCTGTAAGCACCGGTAAACACGCCGCCATTCTCGCGGTGGAGGATGCCCGTCTGACGGCGGGCAAGATTGAGCGGCTCGACGAGCTGTACGCGCTGGGCGTTCGATACCTGACCCTTCTGTGGGGCGGAGACACCTGCGTGGGCGGCTCTCATAATACACATAACGGCTTGACCAATTACGGAAAAGCCCTCGCTCGCCGCTCCTTTGAACTGGGTATCATTCCCGATGTTTCCCATGCCTCCGAGCAATCGGTGGACGATCTGATCCCCATTGCATACGAATGCGGAAAGCCCTTCATCGCCACCCACTCCAATGCCCATGCCCTCTATCCACATACACGAAATCTCCGCGACCGTCATTTTACTGTTATCAAGGAGCTGGGCGGTATCGTTGGCGTCAGCCTTTGTCCCGCTCATTTGACCGATACCTCTCTTCGCCCCGCCATCGCTGAAGATGTGTTCGCCCACACGGACTATTATCTTTCCCTTGGCGGCGAGGATATGGTGGGCTTTGGAGCAGACTGGGACGGCACCGACCTCCCCGAAGGCTTCTCCCATGTCGGCGATCTTACCCAAGTTGCCGAGATCATGGCCCGCCACAACTATTCCGATGAGCTGATCCACAAGCTTTACTGGAAGAATTTCTACGATTTCGCAATGAAAAATCTCTAAAATACAGGAGCGATCACCATGCTGTACCAATCTACCCGCGATCCCGCACACAAGAAGTATCAAGCCGCCGAGGTCATCAAAATGGGTCTTGCCCCCGACGGAGGCCTGTTTATCCCTGAGTCCATCCCTGCTTTGACATCCGAGGAGATCACCGACCTCTGCAAGGACACCTACCCCGTCCGCGCCGCCAAGATCCTGGGCAAGTTCCTCACCGATTACACCTTCGAAGAGCTTCTCTCGGACTGCGAGGCCGCTTACGCCGAGTCCTCCTTCCCCGGAGGCGCCGCGCCTCTCGTCCGCGTTCATGATAACGTCTACTCCCTGGAGCTTTGGCACGGTCCCACCGCCGCCTTCAAGGATATGGCGCTCCAGATCATGCCTCGCCTCCTCTCCCGCGCCCTGGTGAAGACCGGGGAGACCCGTGATGCCCTGATCCTGGTGGCCACCTCGGGTGACACGGGAAAAGCCGCTCTGGAAGGCTACAAGGACATCGACCGCATCAAGATCATGGTCTTCTACCCCGTGGACGGTGTCAGCCGGGTGCAGAAGCTCCAGATGGCTACCCAGACGGGCAGTAACGTCAATGTATGCGCCATCCGAGGCAACTTCGACGATGCCCAGACCGGTGTCAAGAAAATTTTCGGTGACGCCGCCATGGCCGCCGCTCTGAACGACAAGGGCTACGTCCTCTCCTCCGCCAACTCCATCAACTGGGGCCGCTTGGCTCCCCAGATCGTCTACTACGTCTCCGCCTACTGCGACCTCTTGAACCAGGGTGCCCTCAAGATGGGCGAGACCATGGACGTCTGCGTGCCTACGGGCAACTTCGGCAATATCTTCGCGGGCTACATCGCTAAGCTCATGGGCCTGCCCGTCCGTCACTTCGTCTGCGCCTCCAACAAGAACAACATTCTGACCGATTTCCTCCGTACCGGCACCTACGACCGCAACCGCGACTTCCACCTAACCATGTCTCCCTCCATGGATATCCTCATCTCCTCCAACCTGGAGCGTTTGCTCTGCCTCACCGCCGGCGAGGAGCGCACCGCCGCCTACATGGAGAGCCTGAAGAAGGATGGCGCCTATACCGTGGACGCCGATGTCCTGGCCGCTATAGGCGAGAACTTCTCGGGCTACTTCGCCGATGAGGCCGCCACTGCTGAGACCATCAAGACCTACTTTGAGAAGTACGGATATCTGGCGGATACCCATACTGCCGTGGCTCTCTCCGCTGCAGAGCAGTACATGGCTGATCTGGACGATGTCCGTCCTATGGTGGTCGATTCCACCGCCAGCCCTTATAAGTTCGCTGCTGACGTGTATGTGTCTCTTGGGAAGATTCAGCCTACCGATCCTCTGGCGGCTCTGGATGAGCTGTCTGCCGCTACGAGCACTGAGATCCCCTACCCCCTTCGCGGGCTGGGTGAGCGGGAGGTGCGCTTCACCAAGGTCATCGACGCCGCGGAGATGCCTGCCGCTGTGCTTGCTTATACAGAATAAATATTGAGTTTTGAAGTGACCTGTTTGATATGTCAAAACATGTAAACAACGGCTCCAATCGGTTACCCAATGAACGGATCGGTAAATATGCCCAGAGAGTCGAGACGTGTGTTTGCGGCGGGCAATTCGAGCTGATGAAGGAATATGCCGTCCACGATCAGTTATTTATTGCAACTTGGAAATGTAAGCACTGTTCTCGGATCATTAAAGAAGAACTACCGCTCAATGACACAGACTACACTGTAAACCGAGATATTTTCTGCGTTCACATTTTGAATGGCAATGAACAGCTGTCTTCTCTTGATTTTATCAAACTGACCGGTGTGCAGAAATATGATAACGATCTTGTCATTCACGCCTATCGTCTCCAGTATTACTCAGATTCATTTAAAAAAATATCTAAGGATTCTAAGAATCTGTACCGTTTGCTGCAATCTTCTTTCAACCGGGAGAAGGGGGATCTTTCTAAAAAGGATATTTCGACTATTGAGAAAAAGCTGGGAGAATACACGCGACTTTTGAAACGTCATCGGCTTCGTATCTGCCTTTGCTCTGGGCTCGTCAGCTTGGCGGTTTTCATATCTGCCGGCATTATCATGTACCGAGAGGTTTCAAGAACAACTGAGGTGTTCGACCCCTCACTTGGGATATCGGTTGTAATGTATCAAGATTCCTTTGATTACCTTAGCAGAAAGAACATATCTCTTTCCGCTGAGATCATTCATGAGCATTCTCCTGAGTACGCGATTGTTTCGTCATTTCTGCGAAACGAGAGCGAACGATTCACGATTTACGACCTGTACCTGCTTCAGAATGGTAATATAGCAAATCCCACCGCTCCGGTGAAGGTCTCTCTTCCTTTACCCGAAACCTACAGAAGCGTGAACGTGTGTGTTTACCACGTCGAGAAAAGCGGGGAAATGAACATGATTCCCTCCCAGATTTCTCCTGATAAGAAAACCATTTCTTTTGAGACGGATCACTTCAGCCTCTTCGCTTTGGTTGAAGTCCCCTATACCGTGGTCTTTTCCCATAATGGTATGTCGGATCATCTGACCGAAAAGGTTCTTTGGGGCAACTATGTCAACCGGCCCGCAGATCCATCCTTACCGGGGTATACGTTTGACGGCTGGTATTACGACGGTCAACTCTGGGATTTCGATCGACAAGCTGTTTCGAAGGATATTCGTCTGACGGCACACTGGATTCCCAACACATATACGGTTCGGTTAGAATCGGAACTTGGAACACTTCTGACGCAGGAGCTTACGGTCGAATACTGCGAGTATCTTGTTCTGGAGCAGCCTGTTGCAGAGGGATATACGTTCCTGGGTTGGTATAAAGATGACATGAAGTTTGAAGAAGGTGCGTGGGAGTTTACAGAAGATTTGACATTGAGAGCTCGGTGGGAGAAAAATCCATATACCTTCACCGTCTATACGCAAGGTTCTGAGGAGCAACCCCAAACAGAAACGCTTCTTTACGGAGACACAATCGCCCTACCTTCCCTTGATAGCTTTGAAAAGAAAGGATATTCTTTTGGTGGCTGGTTCTTTGATCCCGAGACTACGATCCCTTTCACGGCACAGACAATGCCTTCAGAGGATATCACCGCTTACGCAAAGTGGATTCCGAATGAGTACACCCTGACAGTGGATCCGGCAGACGGCGTGACTCCTCCTGTTCAAATTACGGTTACCTATGACCAATCTTTCACACTACCCATATTCACCCGTGACGGTTATGAGTTTGACGGTATTGACTGGCAGGATGCGGAACCCATCGGAGATGTCTGGAGTATTGACAGGGATGTGACGGTGCTCGCAAAATGGGTAAAGTATACCGTATATACAGGTGTTTCGTCAACTCCGAGTTCCATATCCGATCCCTACGTCATAATCGACTGGACAGGCTATAGCTCTTCAAATACGAAAGGTAAGGCACTGCGCTTTGAAAAGAGCGTCAAGAAGATCCATATCAAGGGTTCTAAGAATGTAGAATTTTACAGTACTTCCATCGCTTTTACGGGATACAGTAATAATGCCTTAGTGGAACTTAAGCTGGATGATTTTAAATTCTCGGGATTTACGGAGGAAGGGAAAACCGGTCTTCATGCCATTACTCACAATAATGATCTGAAAACGTTTTCTCTTACCGTCACCGTGGTTGGAGAGTGCACAGTCCGCACGACAGGTATCGGGCAGACTGCAATTCTGCTTGCAGGAGACTTGACTGTCAAGGGTGATGGAACGCTGAGCGTGACAGGCGGTAACGGTGATTTTTCAAGTGAAGGCGCCGAGCATGGCGGAGACGGCATTCGCGCAAATAATATGTACGCGGAAGGCAATGTTACAATCGCTGTCTTCGGCGGTAACGGTGATTCTGCCTACGACATTAAAGCATTTGACGGAGCCAATGGCGGAAATGGTATCGTTTTATCGGGCAATTTGAAAACACTTTTTGACGAAAACGGAAATCTCAACGTCTATGGCGGGCATGGCGGTGCTGCATACGACAGAAAGCCATGGGAAAATAGCGGAAACGGCAGTAACGGAGAAGATGGAAGAACCGGCGGCAACGGCGGCGTTGCCATCGTTGCCAAAAATATGATTCTGAAAGGCGGATCTCATATTTTCCATGGCGGAAATGGCGGTGAAGGCGGCGATGCGAGCGAATGCAACAACATTTTTTTCAATAAAAAGAAAGGCGGTAAAGGTGGGGACGGCGGAGACGGCGGCGCGGGTATTCAAGCTCCCTTATGCCAAGCCACAGCTACCACCATTGTGTCCATTGGAGGAACTGGCGGTAACAGTGGCATGGCCGGCGGCATTCACCAAGGTGACGGCGTTTCCGGCGGTAAGGTGGGTGACCGAGGGATCCCCGGTGTTGGTGGTGCCATATCTACCGGTACGATCGCTTGCGCACCTGACGCTCAGAATAAGTCCGAACGGGGCAAAGACGGCGAGGTCAATCTGAATTATAATCAGGACTAAACGATCATCCGTTTATCCGGATTACTTTAGTTCCTCGGAGGGCTTGAAGGTAGCGCAAGCTGTGTCCTTCGAAGTAGAAGCGTAGGCAGGACCCACGGTGATCTCCCTTGCGGTGCAACGGGATTCACCGTCGTGGTAGGCGCAGTTCTTGACGTCACAGCAAACACCCTTGATGTGTTCACAACAATGCTTATCGTTCATTTTAAATACCTTCCTTTTGGAATACCGCACCCTTCGTGCGGTATTTCCTTAATACTCGCGGAGGTCAATCCTTCGGCCTCTGCGTGAGTAGTCTGCTCCCCAAACACCGTTTCTATACGGAATCTTTCCCGAAAGGAGCCCTGCCGTGTCTATTTTCGTAATGGGAGATCTTCATCTCTCTACAAATCATTCCACCAATAAATCCATGGAAAAATTCGGCAAGCGCTGGCTGGGCTATACCGAAAAGATCCGCAAAAACTGGGAGGCTGTCGTCACCCCGCAGGATACCGTAATCGTTCCCGGTGATATTTCCTGGGCAATGAAGCTGGAGGAAGCGCTTTCGGATTTTCAATTCATCGAATCCCTGCCCGGTACCAAGCTTATTGGCAAGGGCAATCACGATTTTTGGTGGACAACTGCATCCAAAATGAATGCATTTTTTGAAGAAAACCGCATTCATTCCGTGAAGATCCTCAACAATAACGCTTATTTCGTTGAGAATCAAGTCCTCTGCGGTACAAGAGGTTGGTTTCTGGATGAAAAGCAACAGGTAACTGTCGGTTCAGTGGATTATGAGAAAATCGTCAACCGTGAGGTCATCCGTTTGAAGCTTTCGCTGGACAGCGCGGTGGCGTTGCAAAAGGAATGTGCGGATCAGAACGGCTTCATCCCTCCAATTTCGGTGTTTCTTCACTTCCCTCCCGTCTGGCTGGACTTCATTTGCCGTCCCTTCGTCGATACCCTTCATGCATACGGCGATCCTCCCTGCTATTTCGGGCATATCCACGGGATGTATAACGCACCTAAGGAATTCGATTTTGAGGGCATCCGAATGCGTTTGATCTCTTCAGACTCCATGGATTTTGTCCTTCACCGTTTGCCTGAAATAAAAACTTAGTCCCGTCCTCTTTGCTTGTGTGTTTTGCACAAAAGATCCCCCCCGCACACTGTGACTTTCGTTACGCTGCGAGATTGAAAAATTCGCAAAAACTCTTGACAAAATTACGAAAAACAGCTAAAATATACTGTGAATGTATATGGGAGCAGTATGTCCAATCCGAGACCGACTTTCCCTCAACAAAAGAAAGGAATCATCAAAATGAGTCTGATCAAAGCAGAAAAGGCCGAGAAGAGCGCAATGCTCCTGGAGTTCTCCGTGGATAAGGAGACCTTTGACAAGGCCGTAAGCAAGGTTTACCGCCAGCAGGTGGGCAAGATCAACGTCCCCGGCTTCCGTAAGGGCAAGGCCCCCCGTTCCGTCATCGAGCGTATGTACGGCAAGGGTATTTTCTGGGAGGACGCCGCCAACGAGTTGCTTCCCGACGCCTACGAGGCAGCACTGAACGAGTCCGGTGTCAAGCCCGTTGGCCGCGCCGAATTCGATATCACCAACATTGACGATAACGGCATCACCTTTACTGCCACCGTTCCCGTTAAGCCTGCCGTCGAGATCGAAGGCTACAAGGGCATTGAGGCTGCCAAGGTAGTCGAGCCCGCTTCCGACGTCGAAATCGACAACGAGATAAAGGTCATCCGTGAGCGCAACAGCCGTGAGACCGAGATCACCGACGAGACCCCCGCCGAGAATGGTGACTCCACCAAGATCGACTTCGAGGGCTTTGTGGATGGCGTCGCTTTCGAGGGCGGCAAGGGCGAGGACTACAATTTGAAGCTGGGCTCCGGATCCTTCATCCCCGGCTTTGAGGAGCAGATCGTCGGTCACAAGATCGGCGAGAGCTTCGACGTCAACGTCACCTTCCCCGAGGAATACCACGCCAAGGAGCTGGCCGGTAAGGCCGCTACCTTCAAGGTCGCCCTGAAGGCTATCACCCACATCGAGCTGCCCGAGTTGGATGACGACTTCGCTAAGGACGTCTCCGAGTTTGACACCTTCGCCGAGTACCGCGCCGATATCGAGGCCAAGATCGTCAAGAGACACGAGGCCGCCGCTGAGTCTACCTTTGAGGAGGCTATCGTCAAGGCTCTCAACGAAAAGCTGGCCGGCGAGGAGATTCCCGAGGCCATGTTCGAGGCCGAGACCGAGAACCTGCTCCGCGACTACGACAACCGTCTCCGTATGCAGGGTCTGGACCTCAACACCTATTTCAAGTATACCGGCATGACCCTGGAGACCATGCGCGAGCAGATGCGTCCTCAGGCCGAGTCCTTCGTCAAGACCCGTTTGGCTCTGGAGAAAATCGCTGATCTGGAGAATCTGACCGCTTCCGAGGAGGAGATCGAGGCCGAGTACACCCGCCTGGCCGAAGCTTACCAGATGGAGGCCGATCAGGTCAAGGGTATGATCCCCGCTGAGTCTGTCGCTGAGGATCTCCGCGTCAAGGCTGCTATGGAGCTGGTCAAGGCCAGCGCTGTGGCTCCCGCTTCTGCCGAGTAATCATCCCAACAGCAGGATTCTGAATTCCGTTATCCAACGCTTGCCGCGGTCAGCCCAGAGCCGGCCGCGGCATACTTTTCAAAATCAGCAGGGTTTCAGCCCTTCCTTGATTTTTCCCCGCTTTGTGGGGCAGAATACAAGTATGCTCCATAATATAAGATTATAAGAATGTGAGGTAACCAGCATGATGAATGATCTTTTCAAGATGGGAATGCCCCAATCCTATCTCGTTCCCACTGTGATCGAACAGACGGGCCGCGGCGAGCGTGCTTACGATATCTACTCCCGCCTTCTGAACGATCGTATCGTTTTCCTGTCGGATGAGGTCAACGACGCCACCGCGTCCCTGGTGGTCGCCCAGCTTCTGTTTCTGGAGGCCCAGGATCCCGACAAGGACATTTCTTTCTATATCAACAGCCCCGGCGGCTCCGTAACGGCAGGTATGGCCATCTACGACACCATGAATTTCATCAAGTGTGACGTTTCCACCATCTGCATCGGTATGGCCGCATCCATGGGCGCCTTCCTGCTCTCCGCAGGTGCAAAGGGCAAGCGGATCGCTCTGCCCCACAGCGAGATCATGATCCATCAGCCCCTGGGCGGTGCTCAGGGTCAGGCTTCGGATATCAAGATCCGCGCCGATCTCATCCTCCGTACCAGAGATATGCTCAACAGAATTCTCGCCGAGAACACGGGAAAGCCTATTGAGCAAATCGAGAAGGATACCGACCGAGACAATTTCATGACCGCAGAGCAGGCGCTGGAGTACGGTCTGATTGACAAAATCTATACCCACCGCGATTAATCCACGAAAGGAAGACCTACCATGTCCAATACCACCAATCGAGGCGGCGACAAAAGCCAGAATCTCCATTTCTGTTCCTTCTGCGGCCGAAACGAGAATCAGGTCAACTTCCTCATCCCTTCCTCCACAGGTGCTTACATCTGCGACTACTGCGTGGATGCCTGCTCAGAGCTGATTGACGAGGCTATGGGCAATACCCATACCTCCATCAATTTCAGCGAGCTGAATCTGGCAACGCTTCCCCGTCCCAAGCAGATCAAGGAAGCTCTGGACGAGTACGTCATCGGGCAAGACGAGGCCAAGGTTGCGCTTTCGGTGGCGGTCTATAACCACTACAAGCGAATCCTGACCAAAACTCCCAAGAAAAAAGGCAAGAAAAAGGCTGCTGCTGCTCCTGTTGAGGATTACATGGACGCGCTCCGCGAAGTGGATATTCAAAAATCCAACGTGCTTCTCCTTGGCCCTACGGGTGTTGGTAAGACCTATCTGGCTCAGACTCTGGCCAAGACCCTACAGGTTCCTTTCGCCATCGCCGATGCCACGACCCTGACCGAAGCAGGCTACGTCGGTGAGGACGTAGAAAACATCCTCCTGCGCCTCATTCAAGCTGCCGATTTTGACATCGAGCTGGCCGAGCGGGGCATCATCTATATCGATGAGATCGACAAGATCGCCCGCAAAAGTGAGAACCGTTCCATCACCCGTGACGTGTCGGGTGAGGGAGTCCAGCAGGCTCTTCTGAAAATTCTGGAGGGCACCACCGCAAACGTTCCTCCCCAGGGCGGGCGCAAGCATCCCAACCAGGAATTTCTGCGCATCAACACCGAGAATATCCTATTCATCTGCGGCGGTGCCTTTGACGGCCTCTCCCAGATCATCGAGAAGCGGGAAGGCGGTACCACCATCGGCTTCGGCGGCGGTGTGCGCACCAAATCCGAACGGGTTCAGAACGGCGTTTTCAAGAACGTAGTTCCCCACGATATTGTCAAGTTTGGGCTGATCCCCGAGCTGGTAGGCCGACTCCCTGTTATCGTCACCCTCAACGATCTGGATCGAAACGCACTCATCCGCATCCTGCGCGAGCCGAAGAATGCCGTCATCAAGCAGTACATGAAGCTCTTCGGCCTGGATCACGTTCGTCTGATCTTTGAGGACGATGCCCTGGAGGCCATTGCAGAGGAGGCTCTCGCCCGCAATACGGGTGCCAGAGGTCTACGCGCGATTATGGAGCAGTTCATGATGAAGCTCATGTATGAGCTCCCCTCGGATGAGCTGGCCGAGACCGTTACCATTACCCGTAATTTCATTCAAGGAAACGGTGAAGCCATCATTACCCACAGAGCCCCTGTTCTGCCCGCAGTGGAAGCTTCGGCACTTCCTAAAGGATTTGCCGAAGCATCAGAGGAATAATCGATTTCTAAACCACAATACCCTTCCAACAAAAAAGCATAACCTTCCGTTTCCGGCGGGTTATGCTTTTGTATTTTCACGAGATCAAACCGTTACTTCGGTCAGCACCATGTGATGGTCTGTGGTTTTGTCAAGCTGGGTATCCAGCGTGCGGGTATTTGCAACGGTGATATCCCCTGCATACAGGATGTGGTCGATAGAACGGTCAGCGTACGTTACGAGACCATTGTGGGCAAGACGTGCCCAAGGAAGAAATCGAGAGACCTTTTTCGGGGATGTATTGAAGTCGCCGCAGCAGAGAAAACCGTCCGGATGCTCATGGAGATAGAGAGAAAGAATATCAGCCAGACAGCAAAGGGTTTCAGTGTTCGATTCCTCATTCTCTACCGACAGATGTGTGTTGAATACGGTGACGGTGCTTCCCTCCACATCCAACGAAACGTATCCGCAGGAGGTTCCTTGGGTAGCAACCCGGACGGGATAGTTCACGGTTTTCTTCTCTATAATGGGATAGCGGGAAAGAATGGCCGTACCGTACTCGCCGCCCTGGAAATCTCGAATCTTGATGAAATAGTGGTGCGTAAGTCCGGTACGCTCGGCTAGGTAAGCGGGCATATCCACTCGCTCCGAGCGGGCGGCACCGCAGTCCACCTCCTGCAAGCAGACCACGTCGGCTCCTCCCTGCCTGATCCATGCGGCCAAGCGGTTCAGATTATCCTCGGTATAGTGTCCCTCGCGGAAATGAGCAGAGCATATATTGAAGCTGGCTAAGGTAAAGCTTGGCATATTGCCCCCCTTTTTTTACTTGGCGCTTTCGCGGGCCTTACGGATGAAATCGCGGTAGAAATACGCAGACTTTTTCCACTTGGTTTCACCTGTTTGCATATTCGTTTGCGCGATACCGAACTTGAAATTGTAAGCCGCCGACCATTCGAAGTTATCCATAAGGGACCAGAGGTAGTAGCCACGAACGTCAAAGCCTTCGTCGATGGCCTTTTCCAGCCATTCCAAAAAGCCCTCAATATAGCGGATGCGGTCGTTGTCCTCTATGATACCATTGGCCCCAACAGGCTCGTTGCCCTCGTAGTAGGTGCCGTTTTCGGTGATGTAGATAGGGCATTGGATATTGTAGAGGTCGTGGAGCAGATGAATGGCGTCATAAACCGCCTTGGGGTAGTATTCGGTACGATTGTTGAGGAAATTACCGCCCTGGGAAAAGTCCATCTGAGCTTGTTGATTGACGGTTACGGGCACACGGTTGTAAACGTTGAGGCCGAAATAATCCAGAGGTTGCCCCGTCAGCTCGAAGTCGTGAGGCTCCATATGCATGAGGGTGCCTTCCTTTTCCAGGTGCTCCAGGATATAGTCGCTGTATCGACCCGCCAGAATGGGATCGGTGTAGAACTTCCAATTACGCTCGTCCTGGTCAATCATGAGAGCAATATCTTCGGGGGAATTCGTCAAGGCGTGACGCTTCCATATGTCGATGACCACACCGATCTTAGAATTCTTTTGGTTGAGCGCACGGAAGGCCTCTACACCTTTACCGTGTGCGACCAGAATGTTGTGGCGTGCCTGGTTTCCCCAGGATTCGTTTGTGTAGCCAGGAGCGAAACCGCCGTGGGCATATCCAACATAGGTGGCGATGGGCTCATTGACGGTGCTCCACATGGGCACAATATCCCCAAAAGCGCGGAACATCTTATCGGAGTACTCACCGAACCACTCAATGGAGTCACGGTTGACCCAGCCGCCCTGATCCTCCAGCACCTGGGGGAGATCCCAATGGTACAGAGTGACATTGGGGGTAATGCCGTTTTGGTTCAGTTTCTCGAAGACACGCTTGTAGTAGTCCATACCCTTGTCATTGAGCTGTCCTACACCGTTCGGCAGAACTCTTGACCAGGAGATGGAAAGTCGGTAGGAATTGACGCCAAGATCAACGAGGCTTTTAAGGTCGCGGTCAAATTTATGATAGCTGTCGCAAGCGACGGTGGGGAGAACACCGTTATGGGTTTTACCCGGCTTTGCGGCAAAGGTGTCCCAGATCGAGGCCGTGCGGCCGTCCTCAAAAGCTCCGCCCTCGATTTGGCCGGCACTGGTAGCGGTACCCCAGAGGAATTTTTTCGGGAATGGCATAGTTTCGTCTCCTTTCGATTGCTCAAATCTGATTTATCACGTCGCGGAAGAGACTCCACGGCAGTATCTCATTATCGGGTTTCGTGCTTTGGATAATGTGCTTACCCGAAATGGGATGTGGAAAGGTCAAACGGTACGCCCACAGACCGATAAAGGGAGCTTTTTCGCGGCTTCCGTACTTGCCGTCTCCCGATAAGGGGAGTCCTCTTGAAGCAAACTGTACGCGAATCTGGTGAGTGCGGCCCGTATGGAGTCGGATGAGCACCAGTGCGTGTCCGTCGGGAAGAACCGACAGAATGCGGTAATCCAATACGGCTTCCTTACTTCCCTTGCGTTTTCCGTCGGTCACAAAGGCCTTGTTCTTCTGCTTATCGTGAAACAGGTAGTCACGTAGCTGGCCTTCAGCATCCGGAGGAGAGGCTGACAGAACGGCGAGATACTCCTTTTGGAACAGGCTGTGATCCTGTACCATAGCCGACAGCCTTGCCGTGGCTTTCGGTGACAGACCGAAAACCATCACTCCGCCTGTCGGCGTATCCAGGCGATGGATCAGACTGACAGTTGGATACGTACATGCAAGACAGGATAACAGATCAGGCTGTCCTGAGGGATCGGGTTGAGAGGGCATACCCGCCGGTTTTCGGCAAAGGATCAAATCCCGATCGTGATACAAAACGTCTGTTTCCATAAATACTCCGTGCTGAATTTCGTTGATCTTATTATATCACAGACGGTTCGATTTGTCAATTCAAAAATATTTTTCAAAAGCCCCATATGTTCATACGCAGTTCAAGAATTTAGGCTATAATATCCATAAGTATATGGGTTATTTATCTGCCCTATCAAAACAAGGAGGATGTTCACCATGTTCTGCTTCCACAAGAAAAAGAAAAAGAAGAATACCGCTCTTGTCATCATCGGTATTGTGATCGGCGTAGTTGCTGCCGCTGTCGGCGGGTATTTCCTGTTCACTAAGGTGCTCAAGGACAAGCTTTGCAAGAAGAAGTGCAACGACGAGGCTTGCGAGGAATGCTGTGACTGCGAAGAGATCGTTGACGAGACCTGTGAGGCCTGTGAAGAGGTCGCCGAGGCCGTCGAAGAGATCGCCGAGGTTGTCGCTGACACCGTTGAGGAATAATTTTTTCTGCAAAAATGCCACCGAGAGCGGTGGCATTTTTGTTTTATGGCTTATAAGCGTCTCCGCTCTGCTTGAGCCTGGACCACATGATGATAATGGCTTGCCCGGGTATTCCCAACAGATAAATGAGCCATAGATTCCGAGCGGCAAACAGCCATATGGTTACGTAAACTACGATCAGCAAGGACCACATGAGCAACGAAATGATGAAATAGTTTCGGCGGCGATTGAACCAGATCGTATTCATGATAAGCCAAACGATGAGGGACGCAGGAACTGCGCAAGCAAATACGATCCAATGGGATCTCGCGTCAAAGGAAGCAGTGTCAAACACGATAAAAAGCACTAAAGCGGCGATCCAGACAAGCAATACGCTCATTCCTGTTACAAATCCTCTTGTTCGGATGCTTTGTTGCGTCTTTGGATCCGGTATGATCTCCTCGCAAACGGGAGGCGGCGCATCGTGATCTGCTTTTAACAAATAATCAACTTGCACGCCAAACATATCCGAGATCTGTTTCAATATCAAAATATCCGGAACGGATTCTCCTCTTTCCCATTTTGATATCGCTTTATCGGTATAATTGAGCTCGTTTGCCAGATCCTGCTGAGTCATCCCGTGCTCCTTGCGCAATTCCGCAATATTCTTGGCGATGACGGCCTTCAGGCTTTCCTGTGCGTTCGGAGTGTTTTCCAGTGTGCTCATATTCTGACTCCTTTCATACCCGTTGACATCTGTTCAATTGTTGATTTATCAATTTCTACTGTAAGTATACCACACTTCCCTGCCTTTGTCAAGAACTTTTTCTTATTTACCAACCATTTATTCAAGATGACAGCATTTACAGGTGCCGAGCCAACGGGCATCTCTACTGTCGGTAGAGGGCGTTTTCTTGAGCTTTCTACCCTGATTCTACCGAATGTGTACCCTTTTCCTCGCTTTTCGTATTGACGAATGTTCAAAAATGGTGTATAATATGCGTGTCTGAAGCCAAGATTTGCGGCTCCATTTTCCATTCAAAGGAGAACCTCATGAACAACTATAAGATCTTCACAGACTCTGCCTGTGACATCGTCCCCGAGCTTTTGGCCGAGTGGGACGTTGGCTGTGTGAGTCTTGCCTTCCGCTTCGATCACATTGACCGTGATTATAAGAACGAGGAAATGCCCATTGGTGAATTCTATCAGAACATGCGTGACGGTCATATCGCTAAGACCAACGCCGTAAACGCCGAGAGCTTTCGCGTGATCTTTGAAGCTGAACTGAAAGAAGGCAATGATATTCTTTATATCGGCTTTTCTTCCGGTCTTTCCACAACCTACCAGCAGGGAAAGCTGGCCGCCGAGGAGCTTTCCGAAGCCTATCCCGATCGGAAGATCATCACCATCGACACCCTTTGCGCCTCTGCCGGCGAAGGCCTGATCCTCAAGCTGGTCGTGGATAAGAAAGCACAGGGTGCTACCTTGGAGGAGGCTGCTGCTTACTGCGAAGCGCTCATTCCCAAGCTGGCACATTGGTTCACCGTCGAGGATCTGGTTTATCTAAAGCGCGGCGGTCGCGTGTCCCCTGCCGTCGCATTGGTAGGCAGTATGCTCAACATCAAGCCCGTCATGCACGTGGATGACGAAGGCCATCTCATTAAAGTCGGCACGGTTCGCGGACGAAAGAATTCCCTTGCGGCTCTGGCGGATAAGCTGATTGAGACTGCCGATGATCCTGCCAATGGAACCTTCTTCATTTCCCACGGCGACTGCGCTGAGGACGCGCAGACACTGTGCGAAATGATCCGTGCACGCGGTGGTAATCAAGTTCAGTTGATTACCAACGTCGGCACCGTCATTGGTGCCCATTCCGGCCCCGGTACCATGGCACTTTTCTTTGTGGCCAAGCAACGGTAAAGGTTCTCCTGATTCCTTGTATCGATAACGTCCGTTTCTCCAAACGGTCTTTATAACAACCCGAAGCCCACCGAAGAACTTTCGGTGGGCTTTGGCTTTGGTATTATTCAGATGCTTTAAAATTGTAGATAGGCTTTATCCTGTCTACGATCTCCACACATTCCGCCAGGTACGGCAGGATGCGGTCAGGGGATTTATAGGCCATGGGACATTCATCCAGCGTTTCCTTCGTGGCGGTTGTGGTATAGACCCCTGCCTCCCGCATGGCGTCCTGATAAGCCTCCACATCGTAAGCGTGTCTGGCGTCGGTACGGCTGCACGCTCTGCCTGCTCCGTGAGGAGCTGAGAAATTCCAATCGGGATTGCCAAGCCCCCGGGCAATGAGGGCCCCATCCCGCATATTCATAGGAATGAACACGCGCTCGCCTTGTCTGGCAGAGATAGCTCCCTTACGCAAAACATGGTACTCGTCGATGTAGTTGTGGACACATGAAAAACGGTCGGCGACCGTCAATTGCAAACTCTCGCAAATAGATTCTGCGATACGGCGACGGTTTTCCTCGGCAAAGCGCACCGTGATGGCAAGGTCGTGCAGATAATCCTCAAAGAGTGCCCCCTCGCAGGTTGCGGTCTCCCATTTGACCGCGAGCTTTTCACGATCATCACGGCGCGAAGCTTTCGTAGCCGTGTTCCTTCCGGTATGTGGGTCATCACCATAGGCATCCACTCCAAAACGGCCAAGATCGAAGGAATCCATTTCCAACTCCAGTCGGTTACGGGTGTCTGCGCGGCGTGCCTTTCTGGCTTTTTTGAGATGGTATTTGTAAGCCTCATTGCGATAATGATTGGCTACAGACGAGCCCAGTGAGCGAGAACCTGAGTGGATAACCAGGTATATCGCTCCGTCGCTTCCCCGATCCAGCTCGATGAAATGATTACCGCCCCCCAAAGTGCCCAGACTACGCAGAGTACGGTCAACGTCAATTCTTGAAAAGCAATTCAACTTATCCAAAGGTAGGGTTGTTTCGCGGGCCGTGTCGTGGATACGTTTCCCGACGGGGATGCATTGATGTACGAAATCGTCTAACAATGGCAAATTGATCTCGCGTTCTTGCAACCGAACCACCTCTATACCGCATCCGATATCCACTCCCACGAGTGAAGGGGAGACACGACCGCACAGAGTCATGGTCATGCCGATCACGCATCCTCGTCCTGCGTGTGTATCCGGCATAACTCTGATCTTGGAATCGGCGTAAGCCGGATCACGGGCGGTTGCGGTGATTTGTTGCTTTGTCGGTTTGTCAAGGTCATCAGTAAATACCTTGACGGTATTTTTCTTGGTTTGAATCTCGATCATACAGTCTCCATACTGTGGTTACGTTTAAAATTCGGATAGGTGTACGTTGGGTCATCATTCTACTGACAGCAGACATATCAATCACTCCTTTTCATTTTTACTCCATTATACCAGTTTTTCCTGTGTTCGTCAAGAAACCAAGAGTTGAAATCGAATATAGGGGATTCTCTCTCCCCTCTCGCAACACCGTACATGCCGTTTGGCATACGGCGGTTCAATTCAAAATTCAATATGCATTACCTTTAGCTAGTAGTCCAAAAGATTGACTAAGCTTCGCTTGGTCAGTTTTTCTTTGGAGATGGCTCTTACAGCACAAGTTTTTCTCACGACCCATTGGTATCTATCACCACAGTTTGCTGTGATAGGTTAGGTTAATACGCAAATTCCTCTTACAGTGTGCTTTAAATTTCCTTTTGAACTACCTCCCGGTGGACTTTCACCACAGAACATTGACATGTCCGTCATACTGAAAGAAAACCACTCGAAATCGGGTGGTTTTCCTTAAAAATCAGTATTCCAGGAAACGGACGGGCCCCAGAAGTCCCGAGGGCGTGATGGGCATACAGTGGGAGAAGGGGTCTCTGACCTTGCCGACGAGCGTGTTGGCTACTTCGACAGTAATGGTGTTCTCCCCCTTTTTCAAAAGATAGGAAATGGGGCAGGAGTAGGGGGCGGTGATGCGGATGCCTGCCTCGGTGCCGTTCACAAAGAATTTGGCGGTCTGTCCCACGCGTCCGAGATCCAGCGCGGCCCTTGCGGGAACCTCATCCAGGTGTAGGGTGAAGGTATAGCGCATGAGGCCCGAGAAGGAGGGCTTTTCGTTAGCGGAGGTGATGTTCACCAGCTTAACGGTGGTCTTGTAGGGATAGAAGGCGGTCAGATCCTCGGAGTCGGCCAGCTCGATGGTATAGGTGGGATGAAGCTCTTTGACCTTGACAGGATCGGACAGCAGGGGCATAGTGCAAAACATCTCGTCGGCAGCCGAGCCGAAGACCAGGATCTCGGACTGGCCCGGGAGCATTTCCACAGTAACCTTGCCATCTTCAGCGGCATCAGCGTACACGCCCTTTTCAATGAGACGGAGACGGATGAACTTACCACTCACGGGGAGGGTGACCGTAGCCTTGACGGTGTTTATGCTGTCTTCGTTGAAGAACATGATGACGTCGGAGTCGTCACGTTTCACATGATAGTGGCGCAGGAGCGGGCAGTTCCCTTCTACGGTAAGATCGGCTAGGCCCAGCTCGCGGATGCGGGTGGGAAGATCGGCAACCGAGACCACCTCGCCGTTCATCCCCTCGGGGCGGGCGTCACAGAGGAGGACGGGGATGCCAGCGGAGATAAGCTTGTCCACCACGGGGGACAGGGCGGGATTGAGCACCTTACCGTAGGGCACCACTAGGGCACCGAACCGCTCGCCATTGACCACCAGCTTGCCGTTCTTGGCGGTAGCGGTCTCCAGTGCCTCCTGGCAGATGATATCGTAGCAGAGATGCTGGTCCAAAAGGGCCTTGGCGGGGACCTGGGTGAACATATAGTCGCCCTTTTGGTTCATCCACTCGCCCTCGGCGTGGTAGAGAATGGCGCAGGAAGTGATATGCTCACCGCCGTAGAGGAGGTGGGAGACCTTGTTGGTGTAGTGCATGAGGTGGGTGAATCCATCAAACTGGGGATCGTGGCCTTCAGCGCCGAAGTGGGGCGGGCAGTCGGGATCGGGGTAGTCGGGAGAGAAGGCGTGAGGGACGAAGTGGTTGATGCCTCGGACCAGGAGGAAGTCGGTAATCCACTTCATCATGGTACAGCCCTCGGCCCAGCCGTAGGCGCCGAACTCCTCGCACATGGCGCGGCCTTTCATGTGAGGATACTGGTGAGCCAGGGAGGCACCCAGCTGTCCCAGAACGTAGTGGTAGAAGGCGGGGTCGCTGACGCCCGTGGAAAGGCTGGTGTTATGGATGTGATGGGCCATGCCCGGTATGACCTGGTGGAGGACGATGTCGATGCCCGCCATATCCTGCCCCTCCAGGGCTCGGAAGTAGTGTCCCGCACCCGTAGACATACGGGCGTGGCAGTTGAAGTCCTCGATGATGTGGCCGATATACATGACCCCGTGATCGCGGCACCAGTCGCCCAGGAGGTAGCTGAAGTTATCGCGGTAGAGGCGGGTAACAGCGTTCATGTAGGCCAATCGGGTGATGGGGGCGTGGTCGCTCGGGAACCACAGCTCCCCCATGTAGCCAAGGGAGGACTCCCCCATTTCGGTGTCCATCATGGCGGTGACCCGCTCGTTGTAGGGGAGAGCCATGCCCACAGTGCCGAGGGGTCTTTCGTGACCGCTGGGATCAACGGGGTGGCGGGTGGCCATGCTGTTGCCGAAGGAGGGCTCGTCCGAGAAGAAGCCTACCAGGGTGTTGCCAAAATACTTGGCGTAATGCTCATAGTGAGGCTCGTAGACCGCCTCGATCTGGACCTTGCAGGACTCGGGGTTAGTCATGTCGATGTAGTTCCCTCTCGATCCACGGCGGGACTTGGTGTAGATGAAGACACGGTAGCAGCCCTCGGGGACGTCGAAGTAGGCGTAGCCCTCAGTGATGGTGGGAGTAAGGTCGATGGGAGCCCCCGTGGTGGCTTGACCTTTGTCGGTACGCTTGAAGGCATAGACCCCCAGGATCTCGTCATCGGGAAGAACCTTACTGACCAGGAAGGCGGTATCGGGCGCGGGGCCCAGGACGTCAATATGCTCCTCGATGATCTCCCACTGGCGAAGGTGGGGGTATTTCTTCTCGAGCATGCCGTTGGCGTAGCCCGTGGGGAAGCGCTTATCGTCCAGAATCCAGACCTTCATGTCCCGCTTCTCGCACTCGGCGAGGATGATGTCCATATCCGCCCACCAGTCGGGGCCGCAGAAATCGGGGTGGGGGCGGGACTCCACGCAGAGGGCGCGGCATCCGCTGTCGTAGATGCGCTGAACCTGGGCGGGGATGCGGTCGCGGTGGGTGCCGTGCTGCCAGTAGAAGGGGAGGAGATAGTTATCCTCACGGCCAAGGATGACGTCGGTAAGACGGGTATCTTTCATGGGGGGCCTCCTGATGGTGTTTTTTTCATTATACCATATTTGGGGAGGAATGTCAATTGATTTGTGAAATTGGGGTTTTCGGGCTGTTGGGTTTCCTCGTGAGCCTTCCCTTGTGAGGGAAGGGGGACCGCGAAGCGGTGGATGAGTAGCCGATAAATGGACATTTCCCGAAGGGAAATGATCTGCTTTCCTCCATATAAAAACCTTTCCTGATAG
>JAGAIH010000506.1 GCA_017626655.1 Clostridia bacterium
GTGAGCGCCAGGCGTCTCACTTGAGGATCGCCAGCGGCGCGGCCCGCGTGGTGGTAGGCACACGGTCCGCCGTGTTCGCTCCCGTACAGAGGCTCGGCATGATCATCATGGACGAGGAGCAGGAGCATACCTACAAATCGGATCAGAACCCCAAATACCACGCCCGCGACATCGCCCGCTACCGCTGTGCCACCGAAAACGCCCTCTTGCTCCTGGCCTCGGCTACTCCCTCCCTGGAAAGCTACCAAAAGGCTATGGAGGGCAAGTACACCCTGGTCAGGATGAAGCAACGCTTTGGCGGCGCCCGCCTGCCCGAGGTACGCATCGTGGATATGCGGGGCGAGGCGGGACACGGCAACCTGTCCCCTTTGGGCGAGGAGCTGGCGGGAGAGCTGGCGCGGGTCAAGGCGGAGAATAATCAATCGGTTCTCTTCCTCAACCGACGGGGCTACAGCCACCAGACCGTCTGCCGCTCCTGCGGTAAGGCCGTCTCCTGTCCCCGCTGCTCGGTGGCCATGAATTACCACGTCAAACGAAATACCCACGAGGGCGAGCTGGTCTGCCACTGGTGCGGCGCCCGCCGTCCCGTTCCCTCCGCCTGTCCCGATTGCGGCTCGGTCCACCTGGTTCGCATGGGCTACGGCACCCAGCGGGTGGAGGAGGAGTTGAAGACCGCCTTTCCCTCGGCGCGGGTACTGCGCATGGATGCCGACACCACCACCACCAAGGCCGCCTATGACAGCCTCCTGGGAGCCTTCCGCAACCATGACGCCGACATCCTGCTGGGGACCCAGATGGTCACCAAGGGCCACGACTTCCCCGACGTCACCCTGGTAGGCGTCCTCATGGCAGATATGTCCCTGTACCTGGACGATTACCGCGCGAACGAGCGCACCTTCTCCCTCCTGACCCAGGTCATCGGGCGGGCTGGGCGGGGAGACAAGGCAGGTCTGGCGGTGATCCAGACCATGAACCCCGACAGCGATATCATCCGTCTGGCCTGCGAGCAGGACTACGAGCGGTTCTTCCAGAACGAGATCCGCCTCCGCCGCCTGTTGCAGTTCCCCCCCTTCTGTGACATGGTCCTGCTGACCCTCACCTCCCCCGACGAGCGGGAGCTGCAGGTCGGCAGTGTCCGCCTTTCGGAGGAGCTGAAGGAGCAGAGCCAAAAGCACTACCCCGACGTTCCCCTGGTGGTCTTCGGCCCCTTTGAGGCCCCCGTGTACCGCGTGGACAACATCTACCGCATGAGGATGGTGGTCAAGTGCCGCTTGAACCGCCGCTCCCGGGAGATGTTCGCCCGCATTCTGACCGCCTTCGCCTCGGAATCCAGGGGCAGCCGAAAGCCTGTTTTGAGTGTGGATTTCAATCCGAGCAGCATATAACGGCAAACCCGCTCCGTTGGGGGCGGGTTTTTCCATCAAAAATTTTCAAATTTTAATGAGATTCCTGTAAGGTTTCGGCCAAAAAACGTGTCTTATATAGTGGAGGGATGACCGACTCCACCGCCGATTATCCCAAAACGCGACCGTTTATCCCGCTTTCGCCCACAGGGGGCGGGGGCTGTGGTATACTTGCGGCGACCCCTTTTGAAAGGAGATACCCTCACGACTATGGATGACCTGAAGATCATCGAGCTGTACTTTGCCCGCGACGAGCAGGCTCTGCGGGAGACGGCGGACAAGTACGGCGCCTACTGCATGGCGGTGTCCATGAACATCCTGCACAGCACCCCCGACGCCGAGGAGTGCGTCAACGATACCTATCTTAAGACCTGGAATTCCATCCCGCCCACCAGGCCCTCCTCCCTCAAGCTCTTCCTGGCTCGCATCACCCGCAATCTCTCCATCAACCGCCACCGCGCCCTCCACTCCGAGAAGCGCAATAAGGATCTGGAGGTGTCCATGACCGAGCTGGAGGCCTGCTTCCCCGCCCCCGAGGATCTCCCCACGGGGAGGGGCACTCCCATCATCGACGCCCTGAACGAGTTTTTGGCCTCCTGCTCCAAAACTGATCGGGTGATCTTCGTCCAGCGCTACTGGTATTCCCTCTCGGCGGCCCGGATCGCCGAGGAGCAGGGCATGACCGAGAACGCCGTCTGGGTAAGGCTCCACCGCACCCGCGAAAAACTGCGGGACTACCTGGTCGAAAGGGGGTACAAGCTATGAGAGAGCAACAGATACAGGGCTACATCAGCGGCATCCGCGACGAGTTCATCCTGGAGGCTCAGCCCAAGGCCTTGGCCGCGCTGGTCCTGCCCGAGGAGCGGGGGACGGCCACCGTCCTGCCTCCCGTAGGGCAAACCCCTCCGCCCCGCCGCAAGAGCCGCA
>JAGAIH010000507.1 GCA_017626655.1 Clostridia bacterium
CAATTTCGATACCGCCTCTCTTCGCGAGGCGGTCACCCACGCCCACCGCATGGGTAGTCGGGTCTACCTCACTCTCAACACCCTGGTATGGGACCGCGAGCTTTCCGACGCCCTGGAGGCCGCCTACGAGGCCGCCGTAGCGGGAGTGGACGCTCTCATCATCGCCGATCTCGGTGCCGCCGCTCTCATCCGCCGCGCCCTGCCCAATCTGCCTTTGCACGCCAGCACCCAGCTCTCGGGGCATAACGCCGCCACGGGACAGGTCCTGGCGGATTTTGGCTTTTCCCGCTTTGTCATCGCCCGCGAGACCAGCCTTGACGACCTGGCCGCCGCCGTGCGGAGCAACCCTTTAGAGGTGGAGGTCTTCATCCACGGCGCTCTCTGCGTCAGCCACTCGGGGCAGTGCCTGTTCTCCTCGGTGGTAGGCGGTCGGAGCGGCAACCGCGGAGAGTGCGCCCAGCCCTGCCGCCTTCCCTACGGATGCGGGGGGTGTGACAGCAAGTCCACCGTCCAAGACCGCGCCAAGGGAGCAAGCCGCCCGAATACCAGGGGTAAGCACCCCGGTCAGACCGACCGCCGCTCCCCCGATCCCATAAGCGAGAACTACCCCCTGTCCCTCAAGGACCTCTCCCTGGCGGGCCACGTCCCCGCGCTCATCGAAGCCGGTGTTTCCTCCCTCAAGATCGAGGGGCGCATGAAGTCCCCGGGCTACGTCAGCGGGGTCACCGCCATCTGGCGCAGGCTCCTGGACGAGGGCCGCGCCGCCACTCCCGAGGAGATGGCCGCCCTGGGGGATCTCTTCTCCCGCGGAGGCTTTACCGACGGCTACCAGGTGGGCAAGGTGAACCGCTCCATGATGGGCGTCCGCACCGACAGCGACAAGGACCGCACCGCCGCCGCCGAGAAGGCCGCTCTGGGGGTACGCCATCGGCCCCATCTGCCCCTGTCCCTGGAGCTGACCGTAAAGGAGGGCCAGCCCGTGAGCCTCACCGCCACGGCCCCCCTGTTCCGTTGCGATAACACGACCCCCGACGCCGCCGTCACGGTGACCGCCGAGGCCCCCGACAGAGCCGAGTCCACCGCCCTGACCCGCGAGGCCGCCGAGAAGCAGCTCACCCGCACGGGAGGCACCCCCTACTACGCCGAGTCTGTTTCCACCCACGTCGAAGACGGCCTGTCTCTCCCCCTCTCCCGTCTCAACGCCCTGCGCCGCGAGGCTCTGGAGGCCTTGGATGCCGCCCGTATGGGGGCTATGCCCACTCCCGCCGCGGGATATAAGCCTGCCTCCGCATCCAAGCTGACCGCTGAGATGATTCCCTCCTCTCGGTCGACCGCCGCCCCCGCCGAGCCTGTCCGCACCGCCCGCTTCTACGCCCCCGAGCAGATCACCCCCGCCGCTATGGGCTATTTCGATCTCCTCTATCTCCCCCTGGGCAAGGCTCACCCCGCTGCCGTTCCCGTCGGAAAGCGAGGCATCCTCATGCCCCCCGTGGTCTTCGACCGAGAGGCCGAGGCTGTACGCGGGGAGCTGACCGCCGCCCTGCAAAGCGGTATCCGCCACATTCTGGTGGGAAACATCGGGCATCTGCCCCTCATCCGCGAGTGCGTAGCCGCCTGCGGACTGACGGATGAAGTCACCCTCCACGGCGATCTCCGCCTCAACACCGCCAACACCCCCGCCACCGCCCGTCTGCTGGGGTTGGGTCTGTCCGACCTCATCCTCTCCCCCGAGCTGACCATCCCCCGTATGCGGGACATTTCCGCCGCTCTGTCGGACTACGGTCACATATCCGCCACCGCCGCCGTGATCTACGGCCGACTCCCCCTGATGCTGCTGGAGAAGTGCGCCATTCGGGAGATCTACCGTCACATGAAGCCCGAGGCCGTGTGCCGCGAGGTCTGCGGGAAGAATGCCGCCGTCCTGAGGGACCGCATGGGCAAGGAGTTTCCCGTCCTCCGCGAGGATGCTCCCAAGGGCATGGGCCACCGCAATCTGGTGTGCAATTCCCTGCCCACGGGTATGTCCGACCGCATGGACGAGGTGTCCCGCGCTCATCTGGCAGGTCACCATTTCATCTTCACCGTGGAGACCTCCCGAGAGGTCGACCGCGTCATCGCCGCTTACCGGGAGGGCAAGCCTCTGGGGGGCGAGGTACGCAGGATGGTGAAGTGAGCCGCCATACAAAAGACCACCCGACCGAGATCGGGTGGTTCTTTTGCTTATGGGGACAGACTCACTCCTCCCGCTTCCGCAGGGAGACCCAAGCGGCGGGGATCAGCACGGCCAACAGACCCACGGCCAGGGTAGAGCCACAGCCCTCCTTTGCGGGGGCTTCGGTTCCGTCGGTGGGGGCGTCAGTCGGGACTTCAGTAGGAGCCTCGGCGGGGGTGTCCGTAGGAGCTTCGGTGGGCACCTCTGTGGGGGCTTCAGTAGGAGCCTCGGTAGCGGGTTCGGTGGGCGCCTCGGTCTCCTCAGGCACCTTGCCCTCGGCATCCGCCAGGGTGGCTACGACGAAGTCCTTGGCGATGAAATCGGTGCCGTTGAACTTATAGGCGATGATATCCCTGCCATGGTCGTCCAGGGAGTCGATGGCGCAGGGGAGCAGACCCAGCTGCGCGCCTACGGTAGCCTCCCATTTGGTGGCATCCAGACGGATGCTCTCCTTGCCGCCCACGGTGCAGTTCTCCTTGATCTGCACCAGCGACCAGGGAATGTAGACCTCCATGGTGTAGGAGTCGGTGCCCTCCACGTGGCCCGTGTTCACGCCCGTGATGGTATCCGACACCAGACCGTCTGCGAAGTTGTGGCGGTAGCCCACCACCGAGCCGTCCTTCGCAGAGCCGAAGGAGAAGAACACGCCCTCGGCCTTGGAGCCCTTCAGAAGCCGACCGGGGTTGATGGCCAGCTCCAGGCAGTCGATACCCACCCAATGGCCGTTAGCATCCCGCCACGAGGGGGTGGAGTCATTGATGGTACCGGCGTAGTAGAGGCCGCCCTCGTCCCAGGCCAGATGCCACACCACGAAGGAATCCCCCACCTCGCCGACCCATGCGGCGGCGGTGGTCCGATCCATGGTATAGGTACAGCCGTACTCGCCCTCGTTGACGACTCCGTCCACGGTTGGCTTTCCGTAGGGGATGACCATTTCAAACTCCGCCTCGGCGGCGGCAGGCAGGGCGGCCATGGTCAAACAAGCGGTCAGCAACGTCAGCGCGGCCAGGATCCAAGCAATTCGCTTCATACATCAATCTCCCTCATTTATTCTCCGTCGGCCGCGGGGACCGTAACGGTCAGCTCGCAGTACTGGGGCAGGTGATCCGACAGGTAGATCCCGTCGCGGTGGTAGTGAATGTTGCGGTAGACGTCTGCGGTGAAGTCACCCGTGGTGTAGAAGACGTAATCGATGGGCTTCTTGGCGGGGTTGTAGCTGTCGGTTCCCTCCTGCCAGTAGGCCGTCATGGAGGCCCATGCGTCGGGAGACACGGTGTCCGCCGCCTCTGTGCGGGCATCCGAGAAGTTGCCCGTGATGCTCTCGCCCGTGGAGGCGGTGAACTCGCTGATGCCCAGGATATTCTTGAACATCGCGTAGATATTCTCGGCGCTGGTGGTCTTGGCGTGGTTGAAGTCGCCCGTCATGACCATGGGCACATCGGGGAAGGACCGGATGTACTCCAGGATGACACGGACCTGGGCGGTACGCAGCTCCTTGCCGCCCTTGGAGTTGCCCAAATGGTCCAGATGGGTGTTGATATGGATGTACTCATACCCTGTGACCTTGTCGCGGAGGTGCGCCCAGGTGCAGATACGGGGGTACAGGGAGGCCTCCAGATAAGTACCGGGGGCGTCGGGCGTCTCGGAGAGCCAGAAGGTGCCCGAGTTCACCAGATCGAATTTATCCTTGCGGTAGTAAATGGAGCTGGCCTCCCCGCCGGGGGTACGGCCCTCACCCACGCCCGCATAGCTTTGGTTGAAGGAATAGGTATCCATGCGGTAGATCCAGCCGGTGGTGACCTCCTGCATACCAATGGAATCGGGCTGGAGCTGATCTATGAGATCGCGGAGCAGATCGGCGCGCAGGTCAAAATCCTTGACGGTGGCACCGTTCTCGGTCTGGACATTGAAGGACATGACCTTGAGCTTGTAGTCCTCCATGGTCTGCTCTGCGATGGGGTAGGTGTCCGCCACAGCGGGGCTGAGAGCGGCGGCCTCCTCGGCGGTGGCGAAGAAGTGGATCTCGGCCAGCTCCATGGTCTCGCCGTCCCCGCCCGCGTACTTCTCAAAGTTCCAGAACAGGACCGCCCAGTTCTTGGTGAAGGGAGTCAGGTTCAGATAGATATACTGCCAGCCCTCGCTGTCAGCCACGCGGGCGGTACGGGCAAAGCCCTCGTAGTTGGCGGCATCCCGTATGGTGGGTCCGCCAAAGAAGGTAAAGCTGCGGCTCCAGAGTCCGTCGGCGCGGACCTTCAGCACCACGTGGGGGTATTCGGTGGTGTTGGGTACACTGCCGTTCATAGAGGCCGCCAGCTTCGCCAGCTCCAGTAGGATAAAGGGCTTGGTGGCGCCCACGCCGGTAACGCCCTTGGTGGTCACGCGAAGGATCTTACCCTCGGTCTCGTCGTTCTCGAAGGAGACCTCACACTTAGTGGGGCGGGAGACGAAGGCGCCGGCGTCGTCCGAGGGGACGTTGTCCAGATCCAGCTTCAACACGGGAGGCAGGGTCTCGGGCTCGGTAGGAGCTTCGGTGACGGGCTCGGTGGGAGCGTCGGTCGCGGCAACGGTGTCCTCGTCGGTTACGGGAGGCTCGGTGGGGGTGTCGGTGGGAGCCTCTGTGGAG
>JAGAIH010000508.1 GCA_017626655.1 Clostridia bacterium
AAGGACCCTTTTGAAAAAGGGTCCTTAAGAATCTCCTAAAACTTTCAAAACAAACATATATTGGGCTCAAGATGCTGAGACCAAAATGCATTGATGCAGTTTGAAAGTTTGAACTATATGAACCGAGACCCGTAACCATCTTAGAAACCCCCGCGGGGGCCCCTCACCCCACTCTGTTATTTTGGGGATCGTGGGGCTAACACACCGATAAACCCAAATTTGAAGCATTGATCAGATCGTCGCACTTCCAAAAACACGAAAAAGTTTCGGTCTGTCCGTAATGAAGCGGAGTTTTTTGCGTGATAGTAGGTGAAGATCCCATCACAGACCGAAAGGAGATTCCCCCATGCATGAATTTCTTGAATCCCTGTCCGACTATTTGACCGACCCCTCCCAAGCCGTTACCCTGATCCTCCAGATCTTCCCTTCGGCGCTCTCCATTGCGGCCTACATATTCCAGGGCCTGTACCTGACCGCCCTCTGCCGCGCGTCGGGGCGGGGCGCTGTGTGGATGGCTTGGGTACCCTTCGCCAACCTGTACCTGTTGGGTCTCATGGCGGATATCTACACCGACACCTACTTTCCCACGGGGATCCTCGGGGAGCCCGAGGATGCTTTCCCCTCCACCCTCCGCCGTCGGATGTTGGGCTTTTCCATTGTCTCTAACATCAGCGGGACCGTTGCGGGCATGGCTTTCTTTGTCAGCATCGCTACAGGCTTCGTGGGCTTTCTGATGATCCTGTTCTCCTTTGGCGAGACCGCGAATGACCCCGATACAGAGCGGCTGCTTCAAGTATTTGAAGTCAGCTTCCCCATCTTTCTGGCCGCCGCCGCGATCTGGGTGGTTTTCGAGATCCTCTACCTGGTAGCCTTCTCCAAGAGCCACTACCGTGTCTGTATGCTGGTGGGAGTGTCCATGCCTGTGCTGTGGACCTTTCTGGGGATCGTGTTCCCCCTCGTCCCCGCCATCCTGCTCTTTGTCCGCACCCGCAACAGTGCCGCTCTGGCCAAGCGCTTCTCGCCCTACCGAGAGGATGCCGCGCCCGATGGGGACAGGGACGCGCCTCCGCCCGCCAAGCCGCCTATACCCGAGCTGTATCAGCTGTGATCCCACAATCATCCCCCCGTCAAACGGGTGGTTTGCACAAGAGCTAAAAGCCCAAAGATACCAGCCAGCGACTCAAGTTGCTGGCTGGTATCTTTGTTCAAGCATATTGCCTTTGCCTCTTTTGCCACCCTTTAAAGGGTGTTCGTATTACTTGCTACCCTGAAAAGAGTCTTCGTATTCCTTCACGCTGAAGTTGTATACTTAACAATAGGAGCACATGGTCGGGCATCATGTATTTCTGCGCCTCTATATTTGTACAGAGTCCGGATTATCTCTTGCAAATCTGCGCCATACTGATTATATATGATTTTCTTCCTGTTCTTCGGTACGAACACTATGTGATACCTATAAACTCATTTAGTATGGGATAAACTATTTGTTTGGTTTGCCATTCTTTCTCCTTTCGTGCTGCAATAGGCTCGAACACCTTATTGTACCACATTAGGAGATTTTTTTGGCGTAACCTTTGTTGTCCACCCGCATAGTGGGTGGTTGTCTGTTTTGCGCTTCGCGCTCAACTGCCTAAAAGCACTAATTTGAAAGCCCACCGCCGTGGCGGTGGGCTTGGGGTTCGGTATACGGGATCAGTCTTCCTTCTTCCCGAGCGCCACGGCGGCGGCGACGGCGGTCAGGACGGCGACGGCACCTGCGATCAGGGAGGACTTACAGCCGCCCTTGGGGGCCTCGGTCTCGGTGGGAGCCTCGGTGGCGGGGGTGTC
>JAGAIH010000509.1 GCA_017626655.1 Clostridia bacterium
CCGCCAACGTCCACATCATCGGTAAGGACATCATCCGCTTCCACACCATCTACTGGCCCATCTTCCTCATGGCCATGGATATGCCTCTCCCCGACAAGGTCTTTGCCCATCCTTGGTTCAACTTCGGCGCGGACAAGATGTCCAAGTCCCGGGGCAACGTCATCTACGCCGACGAGCTGGCGGAGCATTTCACCGTGGACGGAGTCCGTCACTACGCCCTCTCCGAGATGCCCTACGCCTCCGACGGCTCCATCACCTATGAGACCGTCATTAACCGCTTCAACACCGATCTGGTGAACAATCTGGGCAATCTCTTCAAGCGCACCCTGGATATGCAGAAGAAGTATTTCGACCGCGTGGTGGCCGCTCCCGTGGCGGGTACCGAGGAGGAGCAGGCTCTGGACGCCGACCTCATCGCCACCTGCGAGGCGACCTACGACGCCGTGGTGGCCAACATGGACGCCTACCGCATCGCCGACGCTGTGGAGTGCATCTTCAATATGCTTCGCCGCGCCAACAAGTATATCGACGAGACCACTCCCTGGAGCCTTGCCAAGGACGAGAGCAAGCGGGAGAGACTGGGTACGGTCCTCTACAACCTGCTGGAGACCATCCGCTGGGGTGCCGTTCTGCTGAAGCCCTTCATCCCCGCCACCGCCGAGGAGATCCTCGACAAGCTGGGCGCGGAGGGGAAGAACTATGATTCCATCGGCGGCAAGGGCTGCGGTAAGTTCGGTAATCTGAAGGCTGGCTCTACCGTGGGCGAGTCCCGCGTGCTGTTCGCCCGCATCGACGAGAAGGCCAAGATGGCCGAGTTCGACGCCATCCGCGCCGCCCAGATCGCCGAGGCGGAAAAGGCCGCCAAGGCCGCCGCTCCCGTGGAGAAGCCCGAGGGCGTGGCTCAGATCGGGATCGACGACTTCATGAAGGTGGAGCTGCGCACCGCCCAGGTCATTTCCGCCGAGCCTGTGCCCAAGGCCAAGAAGCTTTTGAAGCTTCAGGTGGATCTGGGCTACGAGCAGAGACAGGTGGTCTCGGGCATCGCCAAGTGGTACAAGCCCGAGGATCTGGTGGGCAAGAAGATCATTCTGGTGGCCAACCTCGCTCCTGCCAAGCTGTGCGGGGTGGAGTCCAACGGTATGATTCTCGCCTCCGGAGAAGAGGACGTCCGCGTGGTGTTCCTGCATCCCGATACCCGGCTGGGTGAGAGAGTCCGATAAGGCTTTCAGAATTGTATAAGGAAAAGGTGTCGCCAAAGGGCGGCACCTTTTTGTGTTCAAAGTGGTTTGGCGGTGGTTTCTATCGGCCGTTCATATACTCTGCTGTCACCTCGTATACGGCACAGACATACAAGTCTACCTCGCCGTCACCGATCTTATCCTCAGCCAGCAGACGGCCGTACTCGTCTCTGAAAGCGTGGCAGGCCGCCTCATCGGGGAACAGACCGTATTCGTTCAGCCTTTTCCGATGCTCGGAAAAATACTGTTTATCCTCCAGAAGATCGTAGATACAGCAGGCATCAAAGGGGATCTCACAGCACTCGTAGCCCAAAAGGGTCATGGGAGGCAGGGGGGCGTTCCATACCTCGTCGGTATAGTCGGAACAGATAAAGAGGAGACGGTAGGGTCGGTCATACGCTTGACAGCCCGCCAAATAGTCACGAAGCAGATCGGGGTCGCTGACAAATTCATTGATGTACCAATAGCCCTCTCCCGCGGGGCGGGAAAAGCGGCGGTTGCGGAGCTCGCGGACAGCGGGGTCGCGGCAA
>JAGAIH010000510.1 GCA_017626655.1 Clostridia bacterium
CCGTGACCTATGAGGGGGAGAGCGCGGTGCTGTCCTGTACCTCCCGCCTGTTTGCGGTGGACTTCGAGAAGAAGATCACCCCCGAGCCCGACGGCGCGCTGGCCCTGACCTATACCCTCCGCAACCGCGGCCGCGAGGACTTCCCCTACGTCTGGGCCGCTCACTGCATGATGCGGGGCACCGACGATCTGCGGGTGGAGACCCCCTACCCCGCAGACGCCCCCGCCGCCTATATGTTCGGCCCCGAGGGGCGAGAGACCTTCCCCCGCGACCGTCTCATGGGTTATGCCCCTGGGCGCGGCGCGGCGTACAAGTTCTACTTCACCGAGCCCACGAATGGCGGCTTCCTCCGCGCGGTCTACACCGAGTCTGGCCACTCATTCGAGATGGACTACCGCGACTCCGCCGCCGCCATCCCCTACGTGGGTCTGTGGCTCAACAACGGCTCCTTCAAGGACTACTACAACATCGCCCTGGAGTGCGCCTCCGCCCCCTACGACGCCCCCCATAAGGCCCTGGAGCATGGCTACTGCTCGGTCCTGCCCGCGGGGGAGGCCCTGACCTTTACGGTGCGGGTGCGGGTGAAATGACGTTTTCGGATCGATATGCCGTCTCCCGTTCGGGGGGCGGCTCTCGTTTTTGGGGAGAAAGCTTCGGTACGGGCGTTTTTGGCGGCAGATCGCCCAAATTCCATTGACAAGACGCGGGTTTTGTGGTACAATTATCCTGTACCCGTATTGGGATCTTTGGGAGATCGAAAGGAGATCGCCGTGAAATATCTGAACCGAGAAAAGCTGACCGAGCTGCTTACCAAGCGCACCGCCGAGGACATGGCCGACGGCCGCATCGGCGGCACAGGCCTGTGCGTTATGCAGGAGGGAAAAGAGATCTATAAAGCCTATAACGGCAAGTGGAGCTACGGGCAGGATATCCCCCTGACCGCCGAGAACGGCGACGGGACCATCTTCCGCCTGGCCTCCATGACCAAGCCCATCACCGCCATCGCCGTCCTCATCCAGGTCAGCCGCGGCAAGCTGGGCCTGGATCAGCCCATCACCGACCTGCTCCCGCAGTTTGGGGATATGTGGGTGGGTGAGCTGAAGGACGACCAAGTGGTGGCCAAGGAGCCCGCCAAGCGTCTTCTGACCCCCCGCATCCTCCTGTCCCACCAGAACGGCCTCCATGCGGGAGACCTGGGCAACCGTCAGGGGCTGGGCACGCCCGAGGATATGCAGGATCTCGCCCACATCGTGGACTACTTCTCCACCCTCAAGCTGGACTTCCAGCCCACCGAGGCCCAGATGTACAGCGCCACCGCCGCCTTCGATGTCTGCGCCCGCCTGGTGGAGCTGACCTCGGGGATGCCCTACAACGGGTTCGTCACCAAGGAGATCTTTGAGCCTCTGGGCATGAACAATACCACCTTCACCCCCTCCGATGAGCAGTGGAGCCGCTTCATCATCATGCACAGCCGCCGCGAGGAGGATGGCATTGGTGTCAGCGAGGACGGTGCGACCCATCCCGGCTGTATCTTTGAGAACTTCCCCTTGACCTGGTTCTCGGGCGGCGCGGGGCTCGCGTCCACCCTCCCCGATTACGTGAAATTCGCCGAGATGCTGGTCAATTTCGGCCGCCTTCCCGACGGCACTCAGCTGGTCCCCGAGGAATTGATCCGGGAGATGGGCACCCCCTGGGTCCCCTTCGAGATCATGCCCGCCTGGGAGCGCTGGGGCCTGGGCGTCCGCGTCATCACCGACGAGCGCCACTGGCTCCCCGTCACCACCTTCGGCTGGAGCGGTGCCTACGGCTCCCACTTCTGGGTGGATCCCGTCAATAAGATCACCGCAGTATACATGAAGAATTCCCGCTACGACGGCGGCGCGGGATCCCAGACCTCTATCCACTTCGAGCAGGACGTCTACGCCTGCCTGGAGTAAGGAGGCCGCCATGCTGACGACCTGTGAGAAGCTGTTCTGTGAGGCGTTGGATCGGCGTATCCCGGAACTGGCAGATATCGACTTGACCTTCCGCGAAAGAGGCGTGGAGGCGGCGGAGAAGCAGCTGGCCGACTATATCCGCGCCTCCTTGCGGACGGAGGACTACTTTACCATTCCGTACCACGGGCGTGAGAACGCCTGGTCATGCCCCGGCGACGACGACTTTGCCGCCGCCGAGAAGATCATGGCAGGCGAACTCTGCTCGGTGGGCTTCCCTCATAAATTCCCTGACACCGCCCACGTGGATTGGGGATCCAATCCCACGCCCAACGGCTACGCAGAGTGGACGTGGCAGCTCTCACGCCACCACGAATGGCGGTGCTTGGGGTACTGCTACCGCCACAGGAAGGACGAAAGGTATGCCAAGGCCTTCGTGGAGCTCATGATGAGCTGGTGTCAGCAGGCCGAGTGCCCCGTGGACGCGCCCTTCTACCAGACCAAGTGCTGGCGCACCATCGAGGCGGGCATCCGCATGACCCTCAACTGGCATTACGCCTTTTTCGCTTTCATCCACTCTCCCCATATGACGGATCACGTCATCACCACCTTCATTCGCTCCATCTGCGACCATGGCTATCGCCTGCGAAACTTCGGCAGTGGCGGCGGGAACTGGCGAGCCATGGAGATGGCGGGACTGGCCCATATCGCCATGCTCTATCCCTTCCTGCAAGAGGCCGAGGCATGGGGCAAGCGTGCTTTTTCGGTGCTGGAGACCGAGCTGGACAGCCAGATCTACGCCGACGGCTTCCAGTTCGAGCTGTCCACCAATTACCACGACGTGGTCATCGTGAACTACCACCGCGTGTTTGCCACCGCCCGCGCCATGGGGTATCCCGTCCCTGCGGGGCTGGCTCAGAAGCTGCTCCGGCTCTTAGAGCTGGACATCAACATCGTCTGTCCCGATGGCAAATACCCCGACCTCAACGACGGCGGACGGGGAGAGCTGGCCTGTTGGTGCAGGATCGGACAGAACTATTTCCCCGATCATCCCGCCCTCCGCTACTTTGCCACCGAGGGCCGCGAGGGCGAGCCCCCTGCGTATACCTCCGTCGCGCTCCCCTATTCGGGTCTGGCCTTTATGAGGACGGGCTGGGGGAAAGACGACCTCTGGTGCTTCCTCGACGCGGGTGACTTTGGCAGAGGCCACCAGCACGAGGACAAGCTCAACGTCCTGCTCTTCGCCTATGGTAAGGACCTCCTGCCCGATGCGGGCAACTACGCCTACGACGACTCGGATATGCGCCGCTTCGTGCTGGACACCCGCTCCCACAACTGCGCTCTGGTGGACGACGCGGGGCAGAACCGCCGAGGCCGCTACTCCTGGCGGGACGAGCCTTTGGATGGCTACGCGGGGATGAAGTGGAGCTTTTCTCCCTCTGTGGATACGGCGGAGGGGGTTTATGACCAGGGGTTCGGCACAAATTACCTGCCCGTGACGCATAGCCGCAAGCTCATCCTTTTCAAGGAGGGTCTTGCGGGCAGTCAGCCCTTTGCCCTGGTGTTGGATCGCTTTATCGCCGAGGACGGGGAGGCTCACACCTTCGCTCCCTCCTACCAGCTGGGCTTTGAGCCTTATACCGACGACGGCACCCGCTTCACCGTTGACCATGGCGACGGCGTGAGCTTTACGCTCACGGCCTCGGTCCCCCATGCTGTGGTGACGGGTCAGACCGAGCCTGTATTCCTGGGCTGGCGTAAGAGGTACGAGGCTGCCACCGCCGCCAATGAACCGGTTCCCGCCCCCTGCGTGCGCTATCCCGTGAGGGGGATCACCGCCCGTGTGGTTACGGCTCTCTGTCCCTGCAAGGGAGACGGAAAGACCGTAGCCGCTGTTAAGGCCTCCCGCGACGCGGCGGATACCGCCGTTACGTTGCGCTTCGATGACGGGACCGAAGCTTTGATCCGCGAGGAGGACTATCCCTGCTCTGAAGGATCTCCGGATAAACTGTACCGATAAAGGAGAACAGATCATGCTCATAAAGCATATTTTCGACCGCGCCGAGCTGGACGAGCGTATTGAACGCTCCTATGACCGCCTGCTGGGGGACTACTACCAGATGCCCGCCGTCTTCCAGGAATACGGCGCCGACTGGCCCGGAGACAAGGAGGGCCGCGCCCTGCTGGCCTTCGTCAGCCACTACAAGATGACGGGGAAGATCAACCCCTGCATGGAGGCTCTGATGGAGGCCCTCCCCAAGTACACCAACGAGCATCTTTACTTCGACCCCAAGCAGGACCCCGTGATCCACGAGCAGCAGCTCTCGGGCCATTCCTGGTATCTGCGGGGACTCTGCGAGCATTACGAGCAGTTCGGAGACGAATTTTCCCTGACCGCTCTGAAGTCAGTCACCGAGCATCTCTTCCTCCCCACGGCGGGGCGTTACCGCACCTACCCCGTGAGCCGCGACCCCAAGCACCTCAACGAGGGGGGTGTCAGCGGTCACTCGGCCACCCTGCTGGAGGGCTGGCAGCTCTCCACCGACGTGGGCTGTGCCTTCATGGCCATCGACGGCTTGTCCCACGTCTACAAGATCACAAGGGATGAGCGGGTGAAGGACCTGTTGGACGAGATGATCGAGGTCTACTCCGCCATCGACAAGGTCACCCTCCGCGCCCAGACCCACTGCACCCTCACCGCCGCCCGTGGTATGCTCCGTATGTATAGCGAGACGCTTGACGAGTCCTACCTGGCCCGCGCCAAGGGCATTTACGATCTCTACACTGTGGGGGGCGGCATGGATCTCACCTACCAGAACCTCAACTGGTGGGGGCGTCCCAACACCTGGACCGAGCCCTGCGCCATCGTGGATTCTATTATGGTAGCCCTCATCCTCTACGAGATCACCAAGGAGGAGCCCTACCGCCGGATGGCCGCCCGCATCTGCCACAACGGTCTGGCCACCGCCCAAAGACCCAACGGCGGCGCGGGGACGGATTCGGTGGTGTATCTCCCCTACGGGGACTTCCCCGGTGTCACCGACCAGTACATGACGGGCTACGAGGCCCCCTTCTGCTGTACCATGCGGCTGTGCGAGGGCCTGTGGTTCATTTCGGAGCATACCGACCTCTTGTGGTATGAGACCGACGAGGACGGGCAGGGTAACCTCATCCCCACCCGCGACGAATACGGCCGCTACATGAGCGGGGACATCCTGCTGGCCGAGCCCACCCTCGACCCCGCCGTGGAGGCCGAGTCGGGCTGGAAGCTCCCCGAAGCGGTCACCGAGGCCGACGGGCATAAGCTCCTGCCCCTCATCAAGTACTACAAGACCCCCGATGCCGTGGCGGTCGCTCTGCGGCAGAAGGTCGTATTTTAAGGAGGAATCTACCATGTCCAACACCGTCATCAAGGGCCTGGGCTACGCCCACATGGCCATCGCCGCCAAGGACTTCGACAAGTCTCTGGCCTTCTACAAGGCTCTCGGTCTCACCGTCTACACCCAGTGGGGTACGGGAGACACCCGCATCGCGCTCCTCGACATGGGCGACGGTACTCTGGTGGAGCTCTTCGCAAAGCCCACCCTGAACACCGAAAAGGTGGCGGGTCTGGAGGACGGCAACCCCTTCCTCCACTTTGCCTTCTCCGCCCAGAACGTGGATGAGGCCTACCGCATCGCCCTGGAGGCGGGGGCTATCTCGGTCAAGGCCCCCTGTGAGGTGCCGCTGGACTCCCATCCCCTGCGCCTGACTCTCCGCGTGGCCTTCGTCAAGGGCCCCTCGGGGGAGGAGCTGGAGTTCTTCAAGACCGTGGTCAAGACCATCTGAAAAAAGAAACAGAAAGTTTATTTTGAAACGAAAGGTTTGCAATTTGCCATGAAAAAGTATCTGACGCTCATTCTGGCCTTCTGTGTGATCGCCGCCCTGACCGCCCTGTGCATGACCGCCTGCGACCCCGCCGACCCCGCCGACACCACCGCCGAGGACACCCCCGCCCCCACCGACGTTCCCACAGAGGAACCTACAGAAGCCCCCACCGAAGCACCCACAGAAGCACCCACAGAGGAGGAGACCACCGTGGAAGAAACTACCGAAGAAGTCACCACTGAGGCCGTCACCGAGACCCCCGAGGCGGGACTGGATCACGGCGTCGTCCGTGACGGCACCCCCAAGAAGTACATCACCATCCGCATGGACGACGGCATCACCCAGGATGCCCGCATGATGGA
>JAGAIH010000511.1 GCA_017626655.1 Clostridia bacterium
ATCGACGTCGTGTCCCTGTCCGTCGGCAAGTCCCTGTCCATGAACTACTACACCACTCTGGACGCTGACTTCTTCGAGCTCGGTTCCTTCGAGCTGCGCTTCACCTTCCCCGTGAGCGTGTTTGAGGACATCACCGTCACCGAGAGCATCCTGTCCGGCGAGCATTATCTCTACGTCCTCGACCGTATTCCTCCCCAGTGCATGGGTGATGAGATCAACGTCGAGCTGGTCTTCGTCGGTAAGGACGGCGCTCAGGTCGTGGCTGACAACGGCACCAACAGCATCGTTGAGTACTGCAACTACCTGCTGAAGAATCACAGTGACGATGCTGCTCTGATGACCCTGGTGTCCGACATCCTGACCTACGGCGCTGCCGCTCAGAATTACGCCAACTACAAGGAGGATCAGCTGGTTACCGATCTGGTTGACGCAGACGTTACCCTGACTCCCACCACCTGGACTCCCGTTGACAAGACCGACTTCGCTCTGAACGGCAAGGCCCCCGAGGGCTACGGCTTCACCGCCGTTGGCGTCCGCTTCGCCTATGCCAACAAGGTCTACTTCAAGATCCAGGCCGCCAGCCTTGAGAATGTGACCGTGACCGTGAACGGCCAGGTCGTGGCTCTCCAGCCTGTGGCCGGTAGCGAGAACGTGTACATTGTCTACACCGATGGCATCTACGCCACCGATCTGGACGGTGTGTTCACCGCTAAGCTGTTCGTGGACGGCGTTGAGGTACAGAGCGTTGACTACAGTGTGAAGTCTTACGTGTACTCCATGCAGGGCAAGACCACCGAGATGGCTGAGCTGGCCAGAGCTCTTTACAACTACGGCCGCTCCGCTATTGCCTACAGAAACGCACAGTAAAGGAGAAGCATAATGGAGAAGAATCGAAAGAATTCCGAGCGCCGCCCCTACGTTAAGCCCGAGGCGGAGCTCTGGCTCCTGCGTTTGCAGGAGAACATCGCGACCAGCGAGCCCGAGGAGACCGTCTACTATCCCGATGAGTTTGACGGTGAGGACGAGGTTATCTTCTATTGATTGATATGAAGTACCGCCGTACCCTTATCATGATGGGAAGCCTGCTCCTCTGTCTTATGTTGGCTCTTTGCTCCTGCGACCAAGGGAGCGGAGCCAACGCGGACACGGAGGGCGACAGCATGACCGTTGAAAGCGCTACGACCGTCACGGAAACCAATCCCGAGACCGACCCCGAGACTGTTTCTCCCTCTGAGTCGGACGCGGAGGCACCCGAGACGAACGAGCCCACTACAGACGAGCCCGAGACCGATGGCGGTGAAGGCGATCCTGCGGAGACCGATGAGGTCACCGCCGAGGAGACCCCTAAGCCCGAGGAGACTCAAGAACCCGAGGAGACTACCGTCCCCGAGGAGGAAGAGACCACTACCGAGAATTCCGACATCGAGCTTCCTAAGGTGGATTTTGACTGATCCCGCGACATACGAAACTGACCGCCGCCCGGATGGGCGGCGGTTTTTTGCTCGAAAATTTGAGGAAGAGCCCAAAACCTCTTGCAATTCAAGCAATTTTGTGCTATACTAATGATGAATAGTCATTCGGCGGAAGCCTGCCCGAAAGGGTGCGCTGTCCGTATCCCATATACGCTCCAAAAAGGAGGAAATACCATGAAGAAACACCCGAGAGCCGCTCTCCGCTTCGGCTCGGCTGTGGCCGCGATGCTGGCCTTGACCACGCTTTTGAGCCTGACCGCCTGCTTTGGTAACCCCGGTGCGGATACCGACACCGAGGAAGAGTCCCCCGAGGTGGTCACGCTGCCCCCTATCACCCTCCCCGACCTCACCGACGACCGCGTCGTCACCGATATCACCGAGTATACCGACCGCCTGGAGGAGCTTTTTGCGGGCACCGCTCCCGCCCCCGCCGAGGACTTTACCTATGAGACCGCCGAGGACGGCGTCACGATCACGGGCTACATCGGCGGTGAGCTGATCCTGGCCATCCCCGATACCGTGGAGGACAAGCCCGTCACCGCCATCGCCGAGTCGGCCTTTGCCGGCAAGGGCAACCTCAAGGCCATCTCGGTCCCCGACAGCGTGAAGACCATCGGCAAGGACGCCTTCAAGGGCTGTGAGAGCCTGTCCTCCCTCCGTACCCCCGTGTTCACCTGCCCCGACGCCCCCTATTTCGGCGCTCTCTTCGGAGCCTCCTCCCATGAGACCAACGGCGGTAGCGTCCCCGTCAGCCTGAACACCCTGGTGCTGACCGCCGGTGACTCCATCCCCGACTACGCCTTCTACGCCTGCCGCGGCCTGGAGGTGGTCTTCCTCCCCGAGACCGTGACCGAGGTGGGCGATTTCGCCTTCTATGTTTGCGAGGGCCTGGTCCATGTCAACACTGCCGACCTGCCCCTGACTCGCGTAGGCGACCGCGCCTTCGCCAACTGTATCTCCCTCCTGAACCTCACCCTCCCCGCCACCGTCACCTATATGGGCGCGGGTATGCTGGAGGGCTGCGGCAAGCTGGAGACCCTTACCGTCCCTTTCGTGGGCGGTTGCACCTACGACTACCCCCTCACCGAGGAGGAGAAGGCCGCCATGGAACATGACGGCGCGCCCCACCCCGCCGAGTCCTCGGCCTACCTGGGCTACCTCTTCGGGGCCTCCTCCCACACCTTCACCGCGGGCTACCTCCCCGCCTCCCTCATCACCGTGGAGGTCCTGGAGGGCTGTGAGGCTATCCCCGCCAACGCCTTCTTCGAGTGCGCCTCGGTGCGGGAGTTCATCCTCCCCGCCACGGTCAAGACCATCGGCCGCCGCGCCTTCTACGGCTGTGAGGCACTGTCCAAGATGACTATCCCCGCAAGCGTGACCGCCATCGGCGACGACGCCTTCCACGGCTGTATCCGCCTGGTGGAGGTGGATTTCCCCACCGCTGACGGTACCGTGGAGCTGGGCGTCCAGACCTTCATGGACTGCCGCTCCCTGGTCACCGCGACCCTTCCCAAGGAAGTCAAGCACCTCCCCAATTCCTGCTTCTCGGGCTGTCTCTCCCTGAAGACCCTCACCGCCGAAGGGGTGAAGACCCAGGGCAAGCAGGTCTTCCGCCACTGTGATCAGCTCACGGGCTGGAAGAAGTAACCAAACCATCCATCAGAATAGGAGATAAAAACCATGTCCAACTACAAGCTTGATACCATCTGCGTACAGGGCGGCTACAAGCCCGGCAACAGCGAGCCCCGCACCCTGCCCATCTACCAGAGCACCACCTACAAGTACGATTCCGCCGACCACCTGGGCGACCTCTTCGACCTGAAGGCCGACGGCCATATGTACTCCCGCATCTCCAACCCCACCCTCGCCTGTGTGGAGGCCAAGATCGCCGAGATGGAGGGAGGCGTGGGCGCCATGCTGGTCTCCTCGGGCCAGGCCGCCAACCTCACCGCCGTGCTGAACATCACCTCCGCCGGCCAGAACATCATCTCCCTGGCCTCCATCTACGGCGGCACCGTCAACCTCTTCGCCGTCACCCTGAAGAAGATGGGCATTGAGGTGCGCTTCGCCACCCCCGACATGACCGACGCCGAGATCGAGGCCATGATGGACGAGAACACCCGTCTGCTCTTCGGTGAGACCGTGGCCAACCCCGCCCTGGTGGTCTTCGACATCGAGCGCTACGCCAAGCTGGCCCACAAGCATGATATGCCCCTGGTGGTGGACAACACCTTCGCCACCCCCGTCCTCTGCCGTCCCTTCGAGTACGGCTGTGATATCGTCACCCACTCCACCACCAAGTACATGGACGGCCACGCCACCGTGGTGGGCGGCTGTATCGTGGACAGCGGTAAGTTCGACTGGTCTGTGGGCGGCCGCTACCCCGAGCTGACCACCCCCGACGACTCCTACCACGGCGTGGTCTACACCGAGTCCTTCGGCCCTGCCGCCTACGTCACCAAGGCAAGAGTCCAGATGCTCCGCGACATGGGCAACACCATGTCTCCCATGGCCGCCTTCCTGCTGAACCTGGGTCTGGAAACCCTGGCCCTCCGCATGGAGCGCCATTGTGCCAACGCTCTGGCCGTGGCCAAGTTCCTGGAAAGCCACGAGTGCGTGGATTGGGTGGACTACCCCCTGCTCCCCGGCAATTCCCAGTATGATCTGGCCAAGAAGTACCTGCCCAAGGGCGCCTGCGGCGTCATTTCGGTGGGCATCAAGGGAGGCCGCGCCGCCGCTACCAAGTTCCTGGATAACCTGAAGCTCCTGAACATCGTGGTCCACGTAGCCGACGCCCGCTCCTGCGCTCTCCATCCCGCCTCCACCACCCACCGCCAGCTCACCGAGGAGCAGCTCAACGCCTGCGGTGTCAAGCCCGAGCAGGTGCGCCTCTCCATCGGTATCGAGAACATCGAGGACATCCTCGCCGACCTGGATCAGGCTCTGAGAGCGTGAGGGAACGAGGGGCTCTGCCCCTGACCCCCGCAAGGGCTCTGCCCTTGACCCGCTTAAGAACCTTTTTGTAAAAAGGTTCTTAAGAATCTCCAAAAACTTTTAATAAAGGCAATATATCTTAGCCCTTTCCCCAGAATACGACACGAAAAGGACTGTCACCATGCCCATCAAAATTCCCAATCTTCTCCCCGCGACGGATACCCTTCTCAACGAGAACATCTTCGTCATGACCGAGACCCGCGCCAT